>JANWYV010000052.1 GCA_025055075.1 Blastocatellia bacterium | reverse complement strand
GGGTGTACCGCTGATCGATACGCACGTCGCTCAGGGTTTGATAGGGTTGATCCAGGGATTGCGGTTGCTCGGCGCCGACGTCGTCGTTGTGGGGGTGTGGTTCAACGCGCCACCGGCCGAAGTCTTCATGGGAGACGTCGGCAGCCTGTCGCTCGGTGGCTCGATTGGAACGGTCGCCGTGATGGTCAAGCAAGAACTCTTGCTCCTGCTGATCGGGGGGATTTTTGTGTTGGAAGCGCTCTCGGTGATGGCGCAGGTCTTTTACTTCAAGCTCACGCGGCGGATCACTGGGCGCGGACGTCGGCTGCTGAAGATGGCGCCGCTGCATCATCATTTCGAGCTGATTGGGTGGAAGGAGCCGAAGATCGTGTTTCGGTTCCTGATCATCGCGATTTTGTTCGCGCTCTTGAGCCTTTCGACGTTGAAGTTGCGATGAACGTCGCGGGTCGGACCATCGTGGTCATAGGACTGGGTGAGAGCGGCATGGCCGCCAGCGCCTTCCTCGCGCGTCGTGGCGCGCGCGTCATCGCGACGGATGTGAAGCGAGAAGAAGACTTCGGGCGCGCGAAGGAGGCGCTGGAAGCCCTGCGAGCGGCGGGCGTTCGCGTGGTGCTCGGCACTCATCCGCCGGAGCTGCTGCGCACGGCCGATGCGATCATCTTGAGTCCGGGCGTGCCCCCTACGCTCGCGGTCCTTGACGAAGCGCGTCGAGCGGGCGTGCCGATCCTCAGCGAGGTGGAATTGGCCGCTCGATTCCTCAAGGGGATCCTGATCGGCATCACTGGGACCAACGGGAAGACGACCGTGACGGCTTGGATCGGCGATCTGCTCGCGCGTTGCGGCTATTGCGCGCACGTGGGGGGGAATATCGGTCGCGCGCTCATCCGCCTCGTCGAGGAGGTGCACGATGCTCATTGCTTCCTCGTCGCCGAATTGAGCAGCTTCCAGTTGGAGCTGACGGAGACGCTCCATCCACGCGTCGCCGTCGTGACGAACATCGCTCCGGATCACCTGGATCGCCACGGATCCTTGGAGGCGTATATCGCCGCCAAGCGCCGCATCTTCCGCCATCAAACCGAAGCGGATTGGGCCGTGCTGAATGCCGATGATCCGACGGTGCGCGCCATGGCGGACGCCACGCGCGCGCGCGTGCTTTTCTTCAGCCGTCGAGCGGATCGAGATCTGGCGGCCTGCGGCGTCTTCCTCCGAGACGATCGCCTCGTCCTTCGATGGGGGGGAGAAGAGCGAGAACTCGCGCGCCGCGCCGACGTTCCGCTGCGCGGAGCTCACAATGTCGAGAACGCGTTGGCGGTGCTCGCGGCGACGCTCGCTGGAGCGAGTCTCTTGCGCGCCCCGGAAGGGTCCGCGCTTCTGGCTTTGGCAGAAGCCCTGCCTCTGCGCGAAGCCCTGCGGGCGTTCCCCGGCGTCGAACATCGTTTGGAAT
Source organism: Blastocatellia bacterium (assembly GCA_025055075.1). Classification (NCBI taxonomy): domain Bacteria; kingdom Pseudomonadati; phylum Acidobacteriota; class Blastocatellia; species Blastocatellia bacterium. The sequence goes on along the minus strand of JANWYV010000052.1, from coordinate 11,428 downwards.
GGGTCGCGCGGATCGAAGGAGTGGACTATTTCAACGACTCGAAAGCGACCAACGTCGCTTCGACGCTCACGGCCCTCGAGGCACTCGAAGGACCGATCGTCCTCATCCTTGGTGGGCGCGACAAAGGTGATGACTTCACGCGCCTGCGTCCATTGGTGGCCGAGAAGGTCGCGCACGTCCTGGTCCTCGGGGAAGCGGCCGAGAAGATTCGCGCGGCGCTCGAGGACACTGCTCCTGTGACGCGCTGCGCGACGTTGGAAGAGGCTGTGCGAACGGCGCGACGTCTCGCTCCGGCCGGAGGCATCGTGCTGCTCTCTCCGGCGTGTGCGAGCTTCGATATGTTCGAGAACTTCGAGCATCGAGGGCGCGTCTTCAAAGAGGCGGTGCGCCGCTTGCAGAGCGAGGAGGTCGTCCCGAAGGAGAGGAGAAACGCATGCTGAGGGGACGGACACAACGTCGGACGTCGTGGCGAGCGCCTCACGATCTCGCGCTCAGATGGGGAGAGGCCGAGCACACGCCCCATCGCGAGATGGCGCGGATCGGTGACAAGGTGCTCTTCACGTTGGCCATTGCGCTCGCCCTCTTGGGCGTCGTGATGGTCTACAGCGCTTCGGCCGTGCTCGCCGCCGAACGCTATGGGACGCAATATCATTTCCTCGCGCGACAAGCCGTCTGGGTGATGCTCGCGCTCGCCGTCATGGTCGTGACGATGCGCGTGGATTATCACCTCTATCAGCATCCGCGGCTCGTGGCCCTGTTGGTGGGGGGAGCGTTCCTGCTGCTTGTGGCGGTTTTCTTCTTCCCGGCGGTCAATGGAGCGCACCGATGGATTCGGTGGGGATCGCTCTCGTTCCAGCCTTCGGAATTGGCGCGGTTCGCGCTCATCGTCTTTCTGGCCGCGCATTTGGATCGGCGGATCCCGGCCGGCATCAAACGGTTTCGACTGACGTTTCTGCCGTGCGCACTGGTCACGGGGGCGATGATGGTCCTCATCTTGCTGGAGCCGGACTTGGGCATGGCCTTCTCGCTCGGGCTCATCCTCTTGGTGATGTTCTTCATCGTGCGCGTGCCCTTCCGTCATCAAGTGGCGCTCGGCATCGGTGCGCTCCCAATGCTCGCGTGGCTCACCATCCACGTGGATTGGCGATGGGAACGCATCTTGGCGTATCTGGATCCATGGCAGGATCCGCGCGGCAGTGGGTTTCAAGCCATTCAATCACTCATCGCGCTCGGCAGCGGGGGGATCACGGGCGTGGGATTCGCACAAGGGAAGCAGAAGCTCTTCTTTCTGCCGGAGCCGCACACGGATTTCATCTTCGCCCACATCGGAGAAGAGTTGGGACTGATGGGGACGGGCCTTTTGGTCGTGGCCTTCGGCGTTTTTCTCTGGCGCGGCATGCGCATCGCGTGGCATGCGCCCGATACGTTCGGGACGCTGCTTGGCGCGGGGATCGTCACGGCGATCCTCATGCAGGCGCTGTTTCACATGAGCGTAGCCGTAGGGCTCTTCCCAGTGAAAGGGACGCCGCTCCCGCTCATCAGCTATGGGGGATCGTCGCTCGTGATCACGATGGCGGAGATCGGCGTGTTGCTCAACATCGCGCAACAGGCGAGGCCAGACGATGTGTAAGATTCTCATCGCCGCCAGTGGGACGGGCGGGCATCTCTTCCCCGGGCTCGCCATCGCCGACGCTTTTCGGCGACGCGATCCGACGGCAGAGGTGATCTTCGTGGGGACGGCTCGGGGACTTGAAGCGACGCTCATCCCGCGCGCGGGATTCGAGCTGGAGCACATCGAGGTCGCCGGATTGAAGCGCGTGGGATGGCGACAAGCGCTGGCGACGTTGCTGTGGCGCGTGCCGAAAAGCCTGTGGCAATCCTGGCGCATCGTGCGACGACGGCGTCCGGACATCGTCATCGGCATTGGGGGGTATACGTCTGGTCCTATCGTCCTCGTGGCGGCGCTCTTCGGGATCCCGACGCTCATCCTCGAACCGAACGCGTATCCGGGATTCACCAATCGCGTATTGGCGCCATGGGTGCGCGCGGCGGCGGTGGCCTTCCCCGAAGCCGCGTCGTTTTTCGGCGCGAAAGCGCGCGTGACGGGCAATCCCGTTCGAGCGGAGTTCCTCGCGCTGCCCGATGTGGCGCGAGAGCGTCGGGCGCGCAGCTCGGAGCGCCATTTGCTCATCTTCGGTGGCAGCCAAGGATCGCGCGCGCTCAACGAGCGGATGGTAGAAGCCTTGCCGCGACTCTTCGCGAGCCTTCGGGAGCAGAGATCGACGCTCGTGGTGACGGCGACGCATCAGACGGGCGAGCGGGATGTCGCTTGGGTTCGCGCGGCGTATGAGCGAGCCGGCATGCGCGATCATGTCACCGTCGTGCCGTTCATCGAGCGGATGGCCGAGGAGATGGCGCGCGCCGATCTGGTCATCTGTCGAGCAGGCGCGACGACCCTCGCCGAACTGGCGGCGGCCGGAAAGCCTGCGATCCTGATCCCCCTGCCGACGGCGGCCGACGATCATCAACGGAAGAACGCGCAAGCGCTGGAACGGGCGGGCGCCGCCCGCTGTCTCCTTCAGGAGGAAGCGACTCCCGATCGGTTGGCCGCGATGATCCGCGAGCTTTTGGACGATCCGGCGCGCTTGGACGAGATGGCCGAGCGCGCGCGTCAGCGCGCACGCCCGGAGGCAGCCGAAGCGATCGTCGCGCTCGCTCTCGACCTTATGCGCGCACAGGATGCGTCGTGTCAGCGCCGTCATTTCGAAACACCGACGCACGTGGAGGGAGAGGGATGTTGAGACGCGTTCGGACGATCCATCTGGTGGGCATTGGTGGAGCTGGCATGAGCGGTATCGCCGAACTGTTGCTCAATCTGGGGTATCGCGTCTCCGGCTCGGATCTGCGTCCCTCTCCGATCCTCGAGCGCTTGCAACGACTCGGCGCGCGCATCGTCATCGGCCATCGCCCGGAGAATATCGGCGAGGCGGATGTCGTCGTCTTCTCCACAGCCGTGCGCCCAGAGAATCCCGAATTGGTAGCCGCTCGCGAGCGACAAATCCCCGTCATCCCCCGCGCGGAAATGCTCGCCGAGCTGATGCGCTTGAAGTACAGCATCGCCGTCGCCGGATCGCATGGGAAGACGACGACGACCTCGATGATCGCCACCGTGCTCGCCCATGCGGGATGGGATCCGACGATCGTCGTCGGCGGACGACTTCGCGCCATCGACAGTCATGCGAAGCTCGGCAGCGGCGACTTCATGGTCGTCGAAGCCGATGAGAGCGATCGATCGTTCCTGAAGCTCTCGCCCACGTTCGCCGTCATCACCAATATTGATCGCGAGCATCTGGATCACTACGCCGATCTGGCGGAGCTGCGCGAGGCTTTCGTCGAATTCGCCAATCGCGTGCCATTCTACGGTTCGGTCATCGTGTGCTTGGACGACGAGAACGTTCAGGCGATCCTGCCGCACATCACGCGCAAAGTGATCACGTACGGTCTTTCCGCCCAATGCGAGATCTCGGCCATTGAGATCGAGACGCCCGATTGCTTCCACGCGACGTTCACGGTGCGACGAAAGGGAGAGGCCATGGGGCGCATTCGGCTGAGCGTCTCAGGACACCACAATGTGTGCAACGCGCTGGCCGCATGCGCGGTGGGACTCGATCTGGAGATCCCGTTTGAAACGATCGCGGCCGCGCTCGAGGACTTCCGCGGAGTGGATCGCCGATTCCAGGTCAAAGGAGAGGCCGCGGGGGTTCTCATCGTGGACGATTATGGGCATCATCCGACGGAGATCAAAGCGACGTTGACGACGGCGCGGTTGTGCGGGCGGCGCGTGGTCGTTCTCTTCCAACCGCATCGTTACACGCGAACGCATCTTTTGCTGGACGACTTCGCGCGCGCCTTCTACGAGGCCGACGTCGTGCTCGTCACGGACATTTACGCGGCGAGTGAGGAACCGATCGAGGGCGTGACGGCGGAGCGACTCGTCGAGCGGCTTCGGGAGTTCGGTCATCGGAACGCGCAATACGTGGGAGATCTGGACGCGGCGATCGAAGCGACGCTCGCGGTCTTACGCCCAGGCGATCTTCTGTTGACGCTCGGTGCTGGGAGTGTCACGCAGGCGGCCGACCGGATTCTGACCGTCCTTCACGATGTTTCCGAGCGCACGTCGGAGACCACGCACAAGGGAGGGTGACATGCTCACGCACGTGAATCAGGCCGTTGCCCCGCGACCGCGTCGGGCGCGGGATCGGCGCGCGCGTTCGGCGCGCATGGTGGAGACCGTCGTCCGCGAATCCAATCGAAGAGCGGAGCGCCTTCGACTGCGGAACGCCTTGCGGATCGCTCTTCGGATCTTCGTTCCGATTTTGGGATTTGGCGCGCTCATCCTCGCCGCGCGCGCCCTGGGACCAACAGCGGCTTTTGAGCCGAGGACGCTGCGGATCACGGGCAACGTCCGCGTTCCCATTCAAGAGATCGAGGCGATCGTCCGGCGGGCGACAAGCCGCGGCCTTCTCCGCACCGACCTCCACACCCTGCGCGAGGACCTTCGGCAGCACCCCCTCATCAAGGATGCGGAGATCATACGCGTCCTGCCCGACGAACTGCGGGTGCGGATCATCGAGCGCACGCCCGTCGCGCTGGTCGCGCGACATCGCGGAACACCCGTTTGCGTGGACGAGGAGGGGATGGTCATTGGGGATTTCCATTTGCTCGGTCTGCAGACGCTCCCGCTACTAGTGGGATGGAATGAGGAGGAATCGGAGCTGGCGGCGGCCGAGAATCGGCAGCGCGTGGCGCTCTATCGGCAACTTCAGCAGGAATTGAGTGCGCCCGAGCCGAGTTATTGGGATCGGGTGGATCAGGTGAATCTCCGGGATCTGAAGAACGTGACGGTGAATCTCACGGAGAGTCCGATGACCTGGATTCACCTGGGCGATCGAGACTTTCGGCGACGGTTCGAGTTGAGCCTGCAGATCCTGAGCGCCGTGAAGAAGCAAGATGCCGCAGAGCTGCGGCGCCTGGGCGTAGCGCCCACGGCGGAATTGCTACAGGAAGATGTGACGATCAGCTACATTGACGTCTCGCAACCCTCGCGCGTCGTGGTTCGATTGCCCGAACCGGCGCGAGCGCGCGAGGCAGCCACTGCTCCCGTTCACCGACCATCGCGAGCGAAACTCCAACCGACACGAGCGAGGTGACCTATGGCCAGACAGGAGACGCACGTCGTTGGACTCGACATCGGTACCACGCGGACGACGGCCGTCATCGCCGAGGTCAACGATGATGGCCGATTGGAGATCATGGGAGTCGGAACGGCGGAGTCCCGCGGGCTTCGCAAAGGCGTCATCGTGAATCCCGATGCAGCGGCGGAACCGATCCGGCGCGCGGTCGAGGAGGCCGAGCGCATGTCCGGCCTCATCGCTGAATCGGTTCATGTGAGCATGTCGGGAACGCTGTTGCGCGGACTCAACAATCGAGGGGTCATCGCCATCACGAACGCCGATCGGCGGATCACGCGCGCCGACATCAAGCGCGTGATCGAGACGGCCTGCGTCGTCACGCTCCCGGGCGGACATGAGATCATCGACGTCCAACCGCAGGAGTACATCATTGACGGCCAGGATGGCATCAGCGATCCCCTCGATATGTTGGGCACGCGCTTAGAAGTGGCTGTGCACATCATCACCGGTCCCATCACGGTGCGGCAGAACATCATCAGCGCGGTGAATCGCGCCGGTCTGTTGGTGGCCGATATCGTGTTGGAGCCGGTCGCAGCGGCTGAGGCCACGCTCACCGATGACGAACGCGAGTACGGATCGGCGGTCATCAATATCGGGGGCGAGACGACGAGTCTCGCCATCTACCAACGCGGCGCCGTGCAACACACGGCGATCTTCCCCTTCGGGGGATCCCATTTCACCAACGACATCGCTTTCGGTCTGCGCACGCCGATTCCCGAGGCCGAGCGCATCAAGCGGACGTACGGATGCGTCCTGCCGGCGCTCGCCGCCGAGAGCGATGAGACGATCGAAGTGCCCAGCGTCGGTCGGCGCCCACCGCGTGCGCTCTCGCGGCAGCTCTTGTGCGAGATCCTGCAACCGCGCGCCGAAGAGATCCTCGGCTACGTCAACGAGGAGATCAAGCGCGCCGGATTCGAGCGCGAGCTGTCCAGCGGGATCATTCTGACTGGCGGCGGCGCGCTGCTGCAGGGTTTGACCGATTTGGCCGAGCAGATTTTCGATCATCCCACGCGCCTGGGATATCCCCTGGGCGTGACCGGGCTCTCGGAGGAGACCAACAGTCCACTGTACACGACAGCGATCGGCCTGGTGATGATCGCTCATCGAGGACGTCTGGGACGGTATTACCGCACGACGTCAGCATCGGGAGCGATCTCGCGCACGGCCGCGCGCGTTCGGAGCTGGCTGGCGAATTTCTTCTGAATCCAAAGACCGGAGAGAATACGCACAAGGAGGGGAGACGATGCAAGCGGAGATCAAAGATTTCATGAGCAGCTTGAGGATTGATTTCGCTGAGGAAGCCGCCAATGGGGCCGTGATCAAAGTCATCGGCGTCGGAGGCAGCGGGGGGAACGCCATCAACCACATGATCGAGGCGGGCATCGAGGGCGTGCAGTTCATCGCGGCGAACACTGATCTGCAAGCTCTGAAGATGTCCAAAGCCCCGATCAAGATTCAGCTCGGCGCCAAGTTGACCAAAGGATTGGGCGCCGGCGCGAATCCCGAAGTGGGTCGACAGGCGGCCCTGGAAGACACGGAGAAGATCCTAGAGATCATCGAAGGCGCCGATATGGTCTTCGTCACGGCCGGATTGGGAGGAGGGACGGGGACCGGCGCAGCCCCGATCATCGCGAGCCTCGCCGTTGAGGTGGGGGCGCTCACGGTGGCCGTCGTCACCAAGCCCTTCCACTTCGAAGGCCGCCAGCGAATGGCCGTCGCTGAACAGGGCTTGCGGGAATTACGCGAGTGTGTGGACACGCTCATCACCATCCCCAATGAGCGTCTCCTGAGCATCGTGGATCGCAACTTCACTCTCCTGGAAGCCTTCAAGCTCGCCGATGAAGTGCTGCGTCAGGCCGTACAGGGGATCTCCGACTTGATCACCATCCCCGGGCTCATCAACCTCGACTTCGCCGATGTGAAGACGATCATGAGCGGCATGGGACGCGCCCTGATGGGCACCGGGTATGGGACGGGAGAGAACAAAGCTCTCGATGCGGCCAAGCGCGCTATCTCCAGCCCGCTTCTGGAAGAGGCGTCAATCCAAGGCGCCCGCGGCGTGCTCATCAACGTGACCGGTGGTCCAGACATCACGCTGCATGAGGTCAATCAGTCCATCACGCTGATCCGCGAGGCCGCTCACGAGGACGCGAACATCCTCTTCGGCGCCGTGATTGATGAGAACATGCGCAACGAGATCAAGATCACGGTCATCGCCACCGGCTTCGATCGCGAAGCGGAAGCTTCAACTTCCGCCGATATCCGAGGGGTAGCGACCCGACCGTCAGGACCGGGATTCTCTCCCCCGCTGCCGGAGACCGGGATACCGACGCGCTCGCATCAGGATCTGGACGTGCCGGCCTTCCTTAGAAAGCGAGCCGATTGAGGTCGAGGGCGTACCACGCGGATGCGATCGCGGTTCCGCTTGCAACGTCTGAGAGACCGCCCCGATGTGGCGGCCGAGCGAAAGCGTCGGTCCTCACGGGGCGTTCCTCTCCCAATCCCGACCATTCGCTCAAGGAGAGGAATTCGCGCAATCGCTCCATCGGATATGCGCGCACGCCCGCCAGGATCGTCCACGTCGTCCGCTCGACGAAGGCTTCCTCGGCCGCGCGTTCATCCATCGGCAGATCGATCCGCTGCAGCTTCTGAACGAAACGCACCACGTGGACCAGCTCGTGCGTGAGGACATACAGGAGTAAGGCGCTAAGATCGAGCGGGCGAGGAAGCGCGCGCGCGACTTCCAGCAGCCGATGATCCTGCAAACAAATGCGGTACAGTTCATACTGCTGCAGGACGTAAGACCCGACGCGCCGCACAAATTCGTAGCACATCACGTGCGCGAGCGCCTCATGGCTCACTTCCTCCGGTCGCAGGTCGCGCAGTGTCTTCACTTCGTAGTGAATGCGTTCGCTTTCTCGCTCCGAGAGCGCGTAAAAGCGCCACACGAGGCGCTCGGCTCGGCGCCGCTCCTGTTCAAGAGCCCTCAAGTGTTCGGCCTGAAACACCTGGCGCATCCGACGTTCATTATATCATGCGACCGCCGACTTCTCCTCACTGGGCGCCCGGAGCGCTCAGCTCATCAAGCTCGATCCCACTTGCTGGGAGGACCTCCCGAGCCGAGAGGGGACGCGCGAAGCGGACATCCGTCGTCATGATGAACCCCACCGAGGAACGCGCTGTGAGACTCCCATGCGTACTGCGCAAGCGGACGAACCAATCGAAACGCCGACTGCCGAAATAATACCCGTCCTGCAAACTCAACAGCAGATCGGCCGGATTCTCCACCTGGCGTTCTGCCATTGCGTCGTAGAGCCGACGCACGGCGTCGGGATAGACATGGTCGACCGTAGCCTCGAAGAGCACCGCTTGAGAGATGAAGCCATCGGGATACGCCTTCCCTTCCTCGCGCAACTTCTCCCAGATGGGAAGAAGCTGCAGCGGATCCCCGCGCACGACGTCGTACTGAAATGCCTTGCGGACCGGATCGAACCGAAGGCGCGCCCGCCCGCGTTGGCCTTCGACGATGACCACCGGCACACCTGCAGATCGCTCGCGAAAGACGCAGAAGTCCACGCCCGGAACTGCTCGCACGACGCGACACACCTCCTCCACGATCTCCGGACGCATGTAGAGCGCCACAGCTCCGATCAGCCCATACCCGGGGATCACCACGCTCCGCTCATCCCGCACGCGCTCCTCTACGCGATATCCGGCCGCCCGCAAAGCATCCTCCACAGCCACCCGCTCGACGACCGTGAGCGTATTCCCGTGATCCGAGAGGAGCGTGATCGCCAGCGCGCCGCGATTCTCCAGGAGAAGCTCGCGCACGACCTGCTCGACGGCGAGCAGATGTCGTCGCGCTTGCTCGGGCGAGCGCACGTGAAACAACACGTCGGCTGTCGAGAGATGCGCGATGAAGACGCGCTTTGATGACGCGCGGAATCGCGCGCGCAGGCGAGCCAAGTCATCGAAGAAGGCCTTCTCGGGGAAGAGATATGCCGGTCCCCGCAGAATGCCCGGAAAGGCGTAGTCGAGCCGATCATGATACGGCAGGTCTTGCCGGAACGTGACGCGAACGCCACCACTCACGCGATTCGCCCGCCGATCGAAGTAGCGATTCTCGTATCCGGGCGAAGGCGGCGCATGAAGCAGCGCCGAAAGCGCGACGTCCGAATCGGCCGGAAATGGACTGATCACGCGCTCCGGAGGAAGGAACTCCCGGAAATGCCCCTTCCGCCAGAGCGCTTCCATGATCTCGAAAGGCACGCCATCGAGACAAATCACCAAATGCCGGGCCGATGCCCGCATCGGCGTCATGACAACGCGATCCGCGCGCCATACTACCGGCGTTGGGCGCGTGGCTTCCCACACCACTTCCCCTCCTCGAAGAAAGCGCAGCCGATCGGCGCGCCCGTCACCATCCTCATCGTGAAGGACCACGCGTTCCCCTTCTCCCGCTCGATATTCCCAGATGTCCACGACCCCATCCTGATTGCGATCCCGCGCCGCTAGAAGATGGAGACGCGGCGACAACGGCTTCCCCCACTGGGAAACCTGAATCGCCACGCCCAAGACAAGCAGCGAGGCCCCTACTAATACTCCTGCCCCAACGGCCTTCTTCATAACCGCACCACGTTGGGACGCCGTCCGAGATCTCGCGTCGCGTTCCGAAGGTCCACGACTAAAGGAGCATGTTCGACGATGAACGAATAGTCGAAGGCCGAATGATCGGTCACGATCACCGCCCCATCAGAAGTCGCCAGCGTTTCAGCCGTCATCGGCACGCTCTGAAAGACGCGCGTCCCGATCTCCACGCGCTCGACGTGCGGATCCGAATACGCCACGTCCGCTCCGCGCCGCAGCAATTCCTCCATGATCGTCACCGCTGGCGACTCCCGCACATCGCCCACATCCCGCTTGTACGCAACGCCCAAGATGAGGAGGCGAGCCCCTTTGACCGGCTTCCCCCGAACGTTGAGCGCCTCCACGATCAGATCCACGGCATGATATGGCATGAACCGATTGATCTCCTCCGCCACACCAATGAGCCGAGGCTCGAATCCGTGCCGCCGAGACTTCCACACGAGGTACCCCGGATTCACCGGAAGGCATGCCCCGCCGATCCCCGGTCCCGGAGAAAACGGCATGAATCCAAAAGGTTTGGTCGCCGCCGCCTCAATGACTTCCCACACGTCTATGTCCAGCGCCCGACAGATGAGAGCGAATTCGTTGACGAGCGCGATGTTGACCGCTCGAAACGTGTTCTCCAAGAGCTTGGCCATCTCGGCCACTCGCGCCGAGGAGACGACGTGCACTGTCGGAATGATTTGCTGATAGGCCAGCGCCGCCAAATGCGCGCTCTGTGGGCTCGCCCCACCAACGAGCTTCGGGATATCCCGAAGCCGATAGCGACGGTTCCCCGGATCAATGCGCTCGGGGGAGAAAGCCAAATAGAAATCGCGATCCAGCTCCAATCCCGTCGCCTGCAGCCACGGCAGCACCACATCTTCTGTCGTCCCCGGATACGTTGTGCTCTCCAACACCACGAGCGTCCCCGGATGCAGATGTTGGCGAACCGTCTCCACGGCCTGTTTGATGTAGGACATATCCGGCTCTCGGGATTTGCTCATCGGTGTCGGCACGCAGATGAAGATCAAATCCGCCTCATCGAGCACGCTCGCGCTCACGGTCGCGCGCAACCGTTCGCTCCGTACGAGCGGCTCCAGCTCTTCCGAAGAGACATCGGTCACATAGCTCTCCCCGCGCTCAAGACGCGCGATGCGCTGCGCATCAATATCCACTCCCGTTACGGGGAATCCGGCTCGCGCGAATTCCACTGCCAGCGGCAATCCCACATGCCCCAATCCCAGAACGACCACGTGCGCTCGATGCTCTACAATCCGCGTTTCCAACTCTGCGTGCGCTCCCTGACGCATGGGCACTCTCTCCCGCGTGTCCGACTCATGAACCGAAGCGCTTCATTATACCACCTTGCCGTGTCAGTGTCGCAGGGCGATGTCGCACAAGGCCTCCGCTCGCACTCCTCCTTTTGCCGGAGGCCAAAATACTCCATTTAACCGATTGACACATCACCACTTCTTCATCGGAAAATAGGGTTAAATTCTGCCGGGAGGGATGGGCGATGAACGATAGGAACGAGGCATTTGCGAGAA
>JANWYV010000051.1 GCA_025055075.1 Blastocatellia bacterium | reverse complement strand
GCGTCACGCTCTACGGGTTGCTCTGGGGAGGCAATTCCTCCGGCACGAGCTTCGTCTACAGCCCGATTGGGAATATCCAACGCAGCGATGAACTCGGCCCATTGACGACGTGCGCCAACGGAAGTTGCTGAACGAGACCTTCGTGGCACGAAGCCGGAAGCATCCCCTTGTCGGCATCAGCGGCAGACTTCTTCTCGCCTTCGTCATGGGAGGTGCTGTTGGAGTCAGCGCGATGAGCGAGCAGCAAGCGCTCTCGGCGCGCCTCGAAGCGGCAGAGCACGCGGGTCGCGCGATCCGTTTGAAGCTGCGACTTCGAAATGAGAGTGGGCATCGTCTTACGCTCACGCTCGGCGGGCGCCCGGCGTATAACTTCCTCGTAAAGCGCCCGGATGGAACGCTGGTATGGGAATGGCAACGGGGAAAGATCATTCAGCAGATTCTCGAACGCCGAAGCCTCGATCCCGGAGAGGAAGTGATTTTCGAGGAGACATGGAAGTTCGTGGATGCGCGCGGCCGTCGCGTGCCCGCCGGAGAGTATGTGGTGCAGGGCGTGGTGAATCTGGAGCCGCCGGAGAGGCTCTTGACCGATCCGCTGCTTCTGCGGGTTCCCCCACCGAAGAGCGGGCGCAAAGCCGCCGATTGAGATCAACCTCGAACTCGAATAGGCACGAGCGAATTCTCGCTCTCGCGCGCGCCTTTCGCAGATCACTCGTGCAGCCGATCACGCCCAGCCGGGTGGGAGAGCCCAATTGCCTGAAGCTCGCGCAGACACCGGCAGCGTCCAGAGCGCGCGTGAGCAAGTTCCTATAAGGACGACGCTGCTCCCGCGCGCATGCAGAACTACGCCCTTGTCAGGAACAGTCGGCGAGAAGCTCACCCGATCGCAACGGGTCACTCAGCTTATAGGGAGCATCAGTGCGCTCCCGAAATTTGCCCCCCTCAGGACGCTCCAGTGCGTCGCAAACCACCAGGGGCTTTGGCTCGCTTGACAGCAGACGCCGCTGTCGAAAATACTTTGGCTTGAGAAGAGCGGAGGCGGTGAGGTGCGTGAGCCTGGCTGAAACGGACGGTTTGCTAAACCGTTGTAGGGCGATAAGCTCTACCGTGGGTTCGAATCCCACCCTCACCGCCAGAACGATGCGGGAAGCCCAAGCCGAACCTTCGCATGAGCTTCGACTTGGGAACCCCAACATGAGGCGAGCATCGTGAGCCGTATTCGTGTTCGATTCGCGCCATCGCCGACGGGGTATCTGCACGTTGGGGGGGCACGCACGGCCCTTTTCAATTGGCTGTTCGCCCGCAAGCACGGAGGCACGTTCATCCTGCGCATCGAGGATACGGATGTCGAACGCTCCTCCCCGGAGATGATCGAAGGGATTATCGAGGGGCTGCGCTGGTTGGGGTTGGATTGGGACGAAGGGCCGTATCTCCAATCCGAGCGCTTAGCCCTGTATCGCGCGCGAGCGGAAGAATTGGTCGCTTCCGGTTGGGCCTACTATTGCTTCTGCGATCCGGAAGAGCTGGCTGCCAAACGCCAGCAAGCGCTCGCGGAGAAACGGACGTGGAAATATGAAGGCACCTGTCGGTATCTCTCCGCGGGAGAAGTCGCTCGACGGATCGCCGCCGGACATCCGCGCGCGATCCGCTTCAAAGTTCCCGAAGCCGGCGTGACGCGATTCTCCGACCGCGTGTACGGAGAGATCGAAGTGCGCAACGAAAGCCTCGAAGATTTCGTTCTGTTGCGCTCGGATGGCTATCCGACCTACCACCTCTCGGTCGTCGTGGATGACGCCGACATGCGCATCACGCACGTCATTCGCGGCGCGGACCATCTCTCGAATACGCCCAAGCAGGTGCTGCTCTATCGCGCCTTCGGCTGGGAACCGCCGGTCTTCGCGCATGCTCCGCTTATTCTCGGTCCGGATCGGCAACGCCTCTCCAAGCGGCACGGGGCGATGAGCGTGACGGCCTATCGGGACATGGGGTTTCTGCCTGAAGCGATGCGCAATTTCCTGGCGCTGCTCGGATGGTCTCCGGGAGATCCGAGCCGCGAGATCCTGCGCACGAGCGAGCTGATCGAGCTGTTCTCCTTGGAGGGGATCAGTCGAGCGAACGCGATCTTCAATTTCGAGAAAGCCCTGTGGATGAACGCTGAGCATCTTCGCGCGATGAGCGCCGCCGAACTCTTCCCCTTCGTGCGCGCCGAGTTGGAGAAGGAAGGCTTGTGGCGGCCGGAGTATGCTCACGAGCGTCGCGACTGGTTCCTCTGGGTCGTGGATCTCTTGAAAGTCCGTGCGCGCACGCTGCGGGATTTCGTGACGAGCGGACGTCCCTATTTCAGCGATGACTTCCCAATGGATCCTGAAGCCGTTCAGAAGAACCTGCGCCGGGATTCGGCAGTGAGGGAACTCCTCTTAGAACTGGCCGATCGCTTCGAGCACTTGGAGCCCTTCGATCTGCAGACGACCGAGCGCGTCTTGCGCGGTTTGGCGGAAGAGCGCGGAGTGAAAGCCGGCGTGATCATCAATGCCGCGCGCACGGCATTGACTGGAAGCGCCGTGACGCCTGGCATCTTCGATGTCATTGTAGCGATCGGGCGAGAGCGTACCGTCCATCGGTTGCGTCAGGCGGCTCTGGCCTTGTGTTGAGGCGCTCGGCACGCCTTGCGGCTATGATGGGCACAATGCCAAAAGCTCGCGAAGTGAAAGCACGGGATCGGCGAAAGGGCATGGCACGCTGGAGCTTGTGGCTCGCGCTGATCCTGAGCGCGGTCGCTCTTTGGGGAAGACCGTCGCTGGGCGGAGATGGGCCGACTCCCGCGCAGATCAAAGAGGACTTCCTCGAGGCGATGCGCCTCGTGCACACGCAATATGCCGGCGAAGTGGATTCAACGGCGCTTCTGACCTCGACCATTCGAGGTATGCTGGCGGCGCTCGATCCCCACTCCAATTACCTCACGCCGCGCGAGTACGCTGATCTGCGACAGGAGCAGGAGAGCGAGTTCTTCGGCATCGGTGTGACGATCAATCAACGTCGCGGCCGCGTGTACGTGATCTCGGTGACTCCGGGTACGCCTGCCGATCGGGCTGGCTTGCGCTATGGCGATGCCATCCTCGCCGTTGATGGGCGATCGGCTGAAGGTTGGTCCACGCAAGAAGTCGCCCGTCGCGTGCGTGGCGAACGTGGGACGACCGTCGAGCTGACGGTTGAGCGTGCTGGGGAGGCGACACCGCTCACCTTTCGTATCGCGCGCGCACCGATTCCGCTGCCCACTATTCGCACGGCCTTCGTGATCCGTCCTGGCGTCGGCTATCTTGGCCTCACGGGAGGATTTCAGAGCACGACGACCGAAGAGCTGGACGAACAGCTCCGTCGGCTGAAGGCGCAAGGCGTCAAAGCGCTGCTCCTCGACTTGCGGGGGAATCCCGGAGGACTCCTCGATCAAGCCGTCGGTGTCGCCAGTCGATTCCTGCGTCCCGGGGAGACGGTCGTCCGGATTCGCGGACGCACTCGCGAACGCCATTTCAAAGCTGAGAGCGAGCGGACGGAGGACATGCCCATGGTCGTCCTCATCAATCGCGCGTCCGCCTCAGCCTCGGAAATCGTGGCCGGCGCGCTGCAGGATCACGATCGGGCATTGATCGTGGGCGAGACGAGCTTCGGCAAAGGGCTCGTGCAAACGGTCATCCCGCTGTTGCGGGGCACGGCCGGGGCGCTCACGCTCTCGACAGCGCGATACTATACCCCCTCAGGTCGCCTCATCCAACGCGACTATCGCAATGTCTCCGCCTACGAATACCGCGTGGGGCGTCCCAATGGGCGACCTCCGGGACCGGCAGCGCGCACCGATGGTGGACGACGCGTCTACGGCGGCGGAGGGATTGAACCGGACATCCCCGTTCCCGTGACATCCGATCCCGTGCGCTCCCGACTCTTCGGTGCGGTGTTCGAGTTCATGCGCCATCTCGTCAACGGACGCATCCCGCGGTTCGAATACTTCCGAATTGAGCGACAGCGAGAGCCCGCCTCTCCGAAGGATCTCTTCATCGAGGTGAGCGACTCGCTGATCGAAGCCTTCATCGCATTCGCCACTCGGCGAAACGATCTGGGCGTAACGGAGATGGACATTCGCACGCATCTCGACTATGTGCGCCAGAAGATGCGAGAGGAACTGGCCACCGCGCGCTTCGGGATTGATGCGGCCACCCGCGTGATCCTCGAATCCGATGAGCAGGTTCACCGCGCGTTAGAGGCCATCCCGCAGGCGCGACAGTTGGTCGAGAATTTCCGCGAGCGTCGCCGGCGATGATTCCCATGCGCGCGCGTGGATATCTCGTCCTGATCCTCCTGCTTCTTGGCGAATTCCTTCGAGTGCCAGCGCTCGCGCAGACGAAACCACCATCTCTGGATCAAGTGCTCACAGCCCTTCAAGCGAAATACGCGAGTGTGCGCACGCTGTCGGCCGATTTCGTGCAAATCTACATAGCGGCCGGCTCGCCCCCGCGTCGCGAGGAAGGGACGGTTCTCCTAGCGCGCCCGCGCCGCATGCGGTGGCATTATCGCCAGCCCGAGGAAAAGCTCTTCATCTCCGATGGTACGCACGTCTACCTCTATGTGCCGGCCGAGCGACAGGTCATTCGCGCGAAGATTCGCGAGGCTGAGGACATCAAGGCCGCCTTCGCCTTCCTGCTCGGCGAGCTGAACCTGCGCCGTCTGTTCGCGCGCATCGAGCGGATCCACAATCCGCCGCCGCTTCAGGCGGGTAATCTCATCTTGCGATTCATCCCCAAAGATACGCGGCTCGGCTTCTCCGAATTGATCGCCGAGATCTCCCCCACATCGCTTCACGTCGTTCGCGTCTCAATTCGCGAGTTGGACGGTGCGCGCTCGGACTTCCTCTTTTCGAACATTCGGGAGAACGTGCCCGCCTCACGTTCCGCCTTCGCGCTCACGATCCCTCCCGGCGTTCAAATCCTCGACGCGCAATAGCAATGCGGCGCGAGAAGCCGTAGAATGAGAGGAGAACGCGATGTTCGCGGATGTCGCTCTCGCGGTGAAGACCCACCGGACATTCACCTATCGGGTGCCCGAGGGGATGACGGCTCCCGTGGGTGCGCGGGTCGTCGTGCCATTTGGCGCGAAGGTGCTCGTGGGGTTTGTTGTCGCGCTGATGGAAGAGCCCCCGCCCTATTTGGAGGAATCGGCCATTAAGCCGATTTTGGCCGTCCTAGACGAGACGCCACTTCTCACTCCCGATCTATTGGAGTTAACGCGGTGGGTCGCTGAGTATTATTTCGCCCCGTGGGGGGAAGTCATTCGGGCGGCCGTACCGCCAGGACTCACCTCAGCCGTCGCGGAAGTCTTCTCGATCACCGAACGCGGGCGTGCGGCTTTAGCGGAGATGACGAGCGGACGACAGAAGCGTTCGCGACGCGCGCATATTCTGGCGCAGCTCGCTTCGGCAGCCTCGCTCCCCGCCTCCCAATTCGCCAAGCAGTTTGGCGCGCAGCGAGCACAGACGACGCTGCGGGAACTAGAGCGACGCGGCGAGATTTCGCGCCAATACGCGATCGTCGAACCGCGCGTGAAGCCCAAGCAAGAGGAAGTCGTCGTGTGGATCGGCCCGCCTCGCGTGTCCGAAGGGAATGGGGCTGATGGAGACGCCGAGCGCGCGAGCCCACGGCGACATGCGCGAATGAGGGCGCGCCTTCAGGCCCTACTGCAGGACGCTCGCGAGCCTCTCCCCTTGCGGGAAGTCGCCGAACAAATCGGCGTGCGCCCAGCCACGATTCGCGCCCTTCAACAGGAAGGCCTCGTTCGCATCTTCTCTCGACCGGTCGCACGAGATCCACTCGCGCACGTCGAAATCTCTCCCCCCGAATGGTTCGAGCTGACGCCGGAACAGCAGGCGGCGCTCGAGCAAATCACGCGAAAGCTCGACGACGGGACATACGCGGCGTTTCTGCTGCACGGTGTGACCGGAAGCGGCAAGACCGAGGTCTACATCCGCGCCATCCATCATGCGCTCGCGCGCGGGAAGACGGCGCTCATGCTGGTGCCGGAGATCGCGCTGACGCCTATGCTCGGCCGACGCCTGCGCGCTCATTTTGGGCGAAACGTGGCTCTGTGGCACTCTTCTCTCTCCGAAGGCGAACGATTCGATCAATGGCAGCGCATCGCGCGGGGAGAAGCACGCGTCGTCCTCGGCACGCGCTCAGCGGTCTTCGCGCCGCTTCCCGATCTCGGCTTGATCATCGTGGATGAGGAGCACGATCCGTCGTACAAACAGGACGAGGTCCCGCGCTATCATGGACGCGATACGGCCATCATGCGCGCGCTTCGGCATCAGGCCGTCGTGATTTTGGGCAGCGCGACGCCATCGTTGGAGTCGTATCACAACGCGCGCACAGGCAAATACATCTATCTGCGCCTCGGCGAGCGAATCGGGGGTCGATCGTTGGCACAGGTGCAGGTCGTGGATATGCGGGAAGTGTTCGCTCGCTATGGGCGCCAGGTCGTGCTCTCGGACGAGCTGGTGGACGCGCTCCGGGAGACACTCGCCCGAGGAGAGCAAGCGATCCTTCTGCTCAACCGGCGCGGCTTCTCGTCTCTCGTCCTCTGCCGCCGCTGCGGCCTGAGCATGCGCTGCCCGCGCTGCGATGTCTCACTCACGTATCACCGATCGGTCGAGCAACTCATCTGCCACTACTGCAATTATCGCATGCCCGTGCTCACGCGCTGCCCTAGTTGCGATGGGGAGTACATCTATTTCGCCGGCGTAGGGACGGAACAGGTCGAGGAGCGGATGCGCCGCCTTTTTCCCGATGTGCGCCTCGCGCGATTGGACCGCGATACTGCGAGCCGACGCCGCGCCTACGAGCACATCATAACCGCCTTCGCGGTCGGCCAAACGCAGGTGCTCATCGGTACACAAATGGTCGCCAAAGGTCATGACTTCCCGAACGTGACGCTCGTCGGCATCATCTCCGTGGATGCCATCTTGGGGTTGCCGGATTTCCGCGCCGCCGAGCGCGCGTTTCAACTTCTCACGCAATCAGCCGGCCGCGCCGGACGCGGCGATCTCCCTGGACGCGTGATCCTTCAAACCTACTACCCGGAGCACTACGTCCTCCGCTACGCGGCGGCACAAGATTACGAGGGCTTCTATCAGCGCGAGATTCACTTCCGCCAGATGTTGCACTATCCGCCGATCACGACGCTCATCCAAGTGCTCGTCCAACATCGGGATTTCGAGCGGGCGAATGCACTCGCGCAAGAGTTGGCGCGGTATCTCCGCGAGGGAGAGTGGGCCGGCCTCCTGCGCGTGCTCGGGCCAGCTCCGGCTCCGTTGGGGCGGTTGCGCGGCCGCCATCGCTTGCAAATTCTCATCAAGAGTCGCCAGCGTCTGACCGCGCATCGGGCCCTAGACCTCGCACTGGAGAATCTGCGCGCCGCGGGCTTCGATACGCATGCCCTGGTCATCGACCCCGATCCCGTCGCGGTGATGTGAGCGCTCGCTGGATCCCCCAGCGTCGCCTGAACCGAAGACGCTGAAGGACGCTGGTCCCGAATGTGAGGATGCACATGACTAGCGAAGAGCATCGGCACGTGAAGAGCATTCCTTCATCGCTTCTCCCGAGGCGATTTTCTCAAGGAACATCGAAACGCCGAAGGCGAAGCGGCGAGCGCGTGACCTCGCGCCGAAAGGAGTCTTGACAATGCCTGATCCCTCGCCTACTTCTTTGCCGGATGAAATCGAGGAAGGAGGAATCGGCCATGCGCCTGGTGAAGGTGAACGCCAGCATCGGCGTCGCATTCATTCTGGTTGTCGTGAGCGTTTCCATCTCCCGGCCTGCGCGCATGGAGCGCGAGGCCGAAGATAGAGTCGCACTCGGATATGGGGGACGCTTCTTGCGCTTAGAAGGGAAATGGCTGCGCGTGAGCTCGCGAGGTCTTCTCATCAGCCGCGATCAAGGGGCAAGCTGGCAGCCGGTGACGCGCGGTCTCGATCCCGACGTCTTTCCTTTGGTCCTCGCCGCCGCGCCGAGCGATCCCCAACGGGTGTATCTCGGGACGCGGCGACACGGCCTCTATCGCAGCGACGATGGCGGCGAGAGCTGGCGATCGGTCGCTCAAGGCCTTCCCGAAGCTTCCATCGGTCGCCTCCTCGTCCATCCGGATGATGCCGACGTCGTGTACGCCGTGACGGACCTTTACGGCATCTACCGCACGCGCGACGGAGGGACTTCGTGGGAGGCTGCGAACGCGGGACTTCCAGTCCCCCTCGCCTATCGAACCTTTACGCCGCTGCTCGCGATGAACCCACTGGAACCATCGCTCCTGTACGCCGTGATCGGGGCTCCGATTCACTCTCATCGCGTGGACGTCGCGCTCTACAAGAGCCGCGATAGTGGCCAAACGTGGGAGCGCTTCGCTGAGCTTCCCGATGACGTGCGCTTCGAACACGTGAGAATCAGCGCGCGAAATCCTCGCGAGTTGGAACTCTTCGCGCGCGGACGAATCATTCGCATTTTGGACGATGAGATGGGGGCGCACGCGGATGAGTTCACTGCGAGCGATCGCTCGCCTCAGGAAGCGAACGCATGGACGATGGCCGCCGCTCAAGATTTCGATGCCGGAGACATCGCCGTTCTGCATGATGACGGCACGTTGATGCACGTCTTCGATCTGATGGGAAAGAGCGTGCAGTTCATCCCCATCGGCAGTGGGGGATTCGCCCTCTCCCTCTCCAGTCTCGCCTTCGATGACGACCTCGGGCAGAAGCTGAACCTGGGCAACGATGATAGCGTGGAGATCGCCCTTCCTTTCGACTTTCCATTTTACGGGCGAGATCGCAACCGAGTGTTCGTGAACTCCAACGGGACCCTCTCGTTCGGAGGACGGCGGCTCGCCCCAAATCCTTCTACGGTGAGCGATCTGCCGATGATCGCGCCATTGTGGACGGACTTGGATCCAAGCGCTCAGGGAGGTGTCTTCGTCAAGACGACCTCGGAGCGCGTCACCATCACCTGGAGCAATGTGCCGAAAGCGCGCACATCCCTCATCAACACCTTCCAGGTCGTTCTCGAACGGAGCGGGCGATTCTCAATGAGCTTTCGGCGTGTGGACGCGCCGACGGGGCTCACGGGCGTCTTCAATGGAAATGTATTCGCTCAGATCGTCTTCGGTCGCTCGGTGGATTTCTCGGATGATCTCCCCATTCGGGATTCCACCCTCCCGGCGGTGTATGAGCTGTTTGATGGCGTCTTTCGCGATCCGCAGATCGCCCGCCGGTTTTATCTTACGCACGCGGACGACTTCGACATGCTGGTCGTCTTCGGCGCCAGCTCCATCCCCTACGATGTGACCGATGGGGCGTTCGCCTACTACAAGCCGATCCGAAACAACGTGAATGGGATCGGGCAAAGCATAGGGACGTTCAATGGTGGACCTCGAGCGTTCGGGAGCCAAGGTCGCCTTCAAGGCTTCCTCAACATGAACAAGCTCTCGCGGTATCCGGCTGATCCCGAGCAGGTGTTCTTCAACAACCTCCACTCGCCGCTCACGCTCCTGGCGCGGGAGACCGGACGCCGATGGCTCGCCTATGTGAACTTCAACGACAATGGAGTGGAAAGCAGTGCCCTGCGGAATTATTCCAACGAATGGAGCTTCTTCCTGGATACCGACGCTTCAGTCATGGGGGGGAACAATTGGGTGGATAATCGAGATGGGACGTTCGAGAGTCTGGAGGCGACGTTGCGCTACAGTCCGCTCGATCATTACCTCATGGGCCTCCGTTCGCCGCGCGATGTCCCCGATTTCTTCCTGATCATTCCCCCAGACGGATACACGCGGCGCTCGCCGAGCAGTCCGCCGGAACCTGGCGCTATCGTCCCGGGGACGTCGAAGAAGATCACCGTGCGCCAGATCATCGAGGTCGAGGGCCAACGCACGCCCGCATATCCGCAAGCCCCTCGACTCTTTCGCCAAGCGTTCATTCTGGTCGTGCCGCGGGGGGAGACTGTCTCCGCAAGCGATTTGGAGAAGCTCAATCGCCTCCGCCAAGAGTGGGAGATCTTCTTCCGCATCGCGACCGGCGGCCGAGCGCGTATTTCCACCCGCTTGACCCCGACGCCGTGATGAAAACAGAGCGCTGATCCCGGCACCATATGCGATGCGAGCGATGTCTGCCGGCGCTCTGAGCGCCCTTTTCTCTCGACCCGATCCTCGCCCCGAGCCAAAGAGTGATGGCTTCACCAAAAGGCGAAGACAATAGCAGCGATGCGGGGGGCCGTTGGGGCATGCCCTTCCGCTCGGTCACCCTGGGTCTGGGCGCTCGAAGTATGGCGTTTCCTTGACGGATTCTGGCGAAACCGTGGAAAATTGAAAGTCAAAATCTCGAGGAGTGAGGACCGGGCATGTATCGAGGGCGCGAAGGAATGTGGTCGTGGATCCTGCATCGCGTGACCGGATTGGGCATTCTTTTATTTCTCGCGATCCACATCGTGGACATTTACCTCTTGGGATGGCCGGACCTGTTCAATAAGCTCCTCTTCCTGTACCGCCATCCGGTCTTTCGCGTGGCCGAGGTCTTTTTGGTCGCCGCTGTGCTCTATCATGCGCTCAACGGCCTTCGCATCTTGCTGGTGGATTTCTGGGTGGAGGGGACGCGATTTCATCGCCAGATCTTTTGGGCGCAGATCGTGATCTTCTTGCTCATTTGGATCCCGGCGTCGTTTCTGATGCTCAGCCCGGTCGTCTTCGGACGATGAGGAGAGGAGGTATGTACGCGGGACGAGAGCGGCCGACGGGCGGATTCGAGTTATTCGCGTGGTTCTTCATGCGTATTTCCGGAATCGTCTTGGTCCTTTTGGTGCTCGGGCATCTGGCCATTATGCATGTGATCCACACAGTAGACGAAATCGACTTCGATTTCGTCGCGAGGCGCTGGGCGAGTCCATTCTGGCGCACGTATGATCTGGTAATGCTGTGGTTGGCGTTGCTGCATGGCCTGAACGGATTGCGGACGGTCATTGACGATTACGTGCGTCGGAGGGGTTGGCGGGTGGTGGCGCTCACGGCGCTCGCGCTCGTCGGCTTCGTTCTCCTAGCCATGGGCACGCAGATCATCTTCACGTTTGAGGCTACGACGAGTCGAGCAGCGGCCGAGCTTCCATAGAGAGAGGACAACCGTATGACGACGTTTCACCGGTATGATGCTGTGATCGTTGGCGCGGGCGGAGCGGGCTTGCGCGCGGCGCTCGAAGTCGCGCGCGTGACGCCGCGCGTGGCTGTCGTGAGCAAGCTCTATCCCATTCGCTCGCATACGGGGACTGCACAAGGAGGGATCGGCGCCGCCCTCGGCAACATGGAAGAGGATCATTGGGAGTGGCACATGTTCGACACGGTGAAAGGCAGCGATTATTTGGCCGATCAAGATGCCGTCGAGATCATGTGCCAGGAAGCGATCACGTGCGTCTATGAGCTGGAACATTGGGGATTGCCCTTCGATCGCACGCCGGACGGAAAGATCGCGCAGCGGCGCTTCGGCGGTCATACGCGCAATTTCGGGGAAGCCCCTGTGCGGCGAGCGTGTCATGCCGCCGATCGAACGGGCCACATGATCTTGCAGACGCTCTATCAGCAGTGCATCAAGCACGAGGTCACGTTCTTCAATGAATTTCATGTCGTGGACCTGCTGCTGGAGGATAACGTGTGCCGGGGGATCGTCGCCCTCTCGCTCGCCGATGGGGAGTTGCACGTCTTTCACGCCAAGGCCGTGCTCTTCGCTACGGGCGGATTCGGTCGCATGTATAAAGTCACGAGCAACGCTCGTTCCCTCACCGGCGACGGCGTGGCGATCGCCCTGCGGCGGGGCATTCCTCTGGAGGACATGGAGTTCTTCCAATTCCACCCGACGGGAATTTACAAGCTCGGCATTCTCATCTCCGAGGCTGCGCGCGGAGAAGGGGGGATCTTGCGCAACCGACAGGGCGAACGCTTCATGGAGCGATATGCGCCGACGCTATTGGATTTGGCGCCGCGCGACATCATTTCCCGCTGCATGTACACGGAGATTCGCGAGGGGCGCGGCATTGATGGGAAGGATTATTTGCATCTGGATCTGACGCACCTCGGCCGCGAGGTCATCGAGAAGAAGCTGCCCGACATCACGGACTTCGCCCGCACCTATCTCGGAATTGATCCCGTTCGCGAGCCGATCCCGGTGCAGCCGACGGCTCATTATGCAATGGGGGGGATTCCGACGGACGTGCGCGGTCGCGTGATTCGAGATGAGCAAAACACGCCCGTGCTGGGCTTCTATGCCGCCGGCGAATGCGCCTGCGTCTCCGTCCATGGCGCGAATCGGCTCGGCACGAATTCGCTCGTGGATATCCTCGTCTTCGGAAAGCTGGCCGGTCGCGATATGGGCGAATACATTCGCGGGGCGGATTTCGCGCCTCTGCCCAAAGATGCGGACGGACCGGCTCGCGAGGAATGCGAGCGATTGCTCACGAGCAACGGCTCGGAATCAATCGCGCGATTGCGCGAGATCTTGCAACGCGAGATGATGGACAAGGCCTCCGTCTTTCGCACGCAAGAGGGACTGGAGGCCATG
Organism: Blastocatellia bacterium; assembly: GCA_025055075.1. Taxonomy (NCBI): domain Bacteria; kingdom Pseudomonadati; phylum Acidobacteriota; class Blastocatellia; species Blastocatellia bacterium. Next base: position 4,701 of record JANWYV010000051.1, on the reverse strand, counting down.
CTCACGACCCTGAAGGAGCTGAAAGACCGATACCGGCGCGTGCGTCTGCAGGATAAGGGGAAGATCTTCAACACCGACTTGCAGGAAGCGTTGGAATTGGGATACTTGCTCGATCTGGCCGAAGTGACGGTCGTCAGCGCATTGGCGCGACGCGAGAGTCGCGGTGCGCACTATCGCGAGGACTTCCCCAAGCGCAACGACGCCGAGTGGCTCAAGCACACGCTCGCCTATCGCCTCAACGGCGAATTCGAGCTGCGCTATAAGCCGGTGGTGATCACTCGATTCCAACCCGTCGAGCGGAAATATTGAGGCGGAGCAATCGTATGCGCGTGATGTTGAAGATCAAACGGTTCAATCCCGAACGCGATCGAGAGCCGTATTGGGCCGAATACGAGGTGGAAGTCGAGCCGGTGGATCGCGTTCTGGATGCCTTGGAATACGTCAAATGGCATCTCGATGGGACGCTCACGTTCCGTCGCTCGTGCGCGCATGGCATCTGCGGTTCAGACGCCATGCTCATCAACGGGCGCAATCGGCTGGCTTGCAAAGTGCTCGTCAAAGAGCTGGGCGCGCGCATCACGGTGGAACCTCTGCGGGGATTCCCGGTGATCAAGGATCTGGTGGTGGACATGGAGAGCTTCTTCGCGAAGTATCGAGCGATCAAGCCGTATCTCATCAACGATGAACCGCCGCCGGAGACCGAGCGGCGTCAATCGCCCGAGGAGCGCGCCCGCTTCGATGATACGACCAAATGCATCTTATGCGCGGCGTGCACGACTTCCTGCCCATCGTTCTGGGCCAATGGTGAATACATTGGCCCGGCGGCGATCGTGAATGCTCATCGGTTCATCTTCGACAGTCGAGACCGCGGGGGAGCCGAACGTTTGGCCATTCTGAACGCTCGCATGGGGGTTTGGCGCTGCCGGACGATCTTCAACTGCGTCGAGGCATGCCCACGCGGGATTGACGTCACCCGCGCCATCGCCGAAGTGAAGCGCGCTTTGCTCTTCTCGAGCCTCTAGTGCGAGTTTTCCCCGAAGGAGGGGCCGGGTCGTTTTTCCCCCGCCTCCACCCCTCGGCCCCTCCGTTTGCGTCATCGCACGATCTCCTCATACGCTGAGCGAATGCGCCGCCGATGCTCGTGATGTTCGCGTTCCAATTCCTCTGGCGAGGCGTAACCGAGCCACTTGACCACTTCTTCGAGCGTCGCGCGCTGAAGGGGGAAAATGGGCCGAGGACGCCCGAACAACAAGCGCAAGATGTGATCGAGTTGGCGAAGAAACCGGTATCCGGCGGAGAGGCTTTCGGACTGCGCGGGCGTGAGGACGCCTTGCTCGCGCAGATAGTCGAGTAGTGGGAGCGTCCCGCGCTCCTCGGGTTCAGGCAGGTGATGCCGCAACTGCAGATAGCGAGTGGCGAAGTAGACGTCCATCATCCCCCCGCGGCCGAATTTGAAATTCCGAGCCGAGCTGGGACGCGCTTTCTCCCGCTCGATCCGATCCCGCATCTCACGCACATCGCGCGCGAGCGTCTCGGCTTCCCCCACCCGCGGCTGAAGGATGAGCGCCTGCAGCTCCGCGTGAAGGCGCCGACCGAAGTCCGAATCTCCGGCGACGGGGAAAGCTTTCAAATATGCGAGCCGCTCCCATACGACCGCCTTCGTCCTCAGATAGTCGCAAAAGGCCGAACGACTCAGCGCCAGCGGCGTCGCGCTCCCGCCTGGCCGCAGCCGCACGTCCACGCGATAGAGATATCCCTCGTGCGTGATCGTCGAGAGGATGTGGATCAGGAGCTCCACCAAGTGACTATAGGCCTCCTGCGCGGAGAGTCGAGCGAGTGGACTCCCCATGCGATCATCGTAGACGACGAGCACGTCCAGATCCGAACCATAATCCACGCCGTTATGGCCCAACCGTCCCAAACCGAGGATAGCGAAGATCGCTGGCCCTTCCCCCACGCCGTACTTCCGCCGCAACGCCGCGAGCGCTAACTCGCTGGCGACTTCAAGCGCGGCCGAGGCCAGCGCCGTTTGCCACGCATTAACCTGGCGCAACGGCGCCCGATGCGCGACGTCCGCATACCCGATGCGGAGAAGCTCCTCGGTCCAGGCTCGACGCAATGCGTTCATGGAGCGCGCCAGGTCATCTCCGTCACCTTCCGACGTTACCCCCCTCCTGAGGCGATGCGCATATCCGGCGCAGTCGGCCGCTCCCAAGGTATCCGTCGCGCTCGCGATGCTCGCAAGGAGCACGGGTCGCCGAATTGCCATGTGCGAGAGGAAATCGCTCGTGCCGAAGAATCCGAGCAGTCGGGGCAACTCTGCGCCCAGCCAAGACCTCGCCTCCGTTCGACTGGCGTTCGACGAGCGCGCCGGATCCCGATGGCGCTCAAACGCCTCCAGCTCAGCGATCCACGCGCTGAAGTTCACGACGGCCCGTTTCGGATTGAGCGCTCGTTCCAATCCCTGGACGATCTGCGATTTCGTCACAGTCAACGATGGGGACGAACGCCCAAGGCTTCGTTCCACAGTCGCCACCAGGGCTTCCAAGGACGACGGCGTCCCGACCACCGCGCGAGTCGGATGCGGCGCGCGCCCCAGTGGGGCTTTCTCACGGAAGACGCGCTCGAAGATCTCCACGACCTGTCGACGATGCCGCTCCAGATCATCCAACAGCGCTCGCGAATCCGCATATCCCATACGACGAGCCAGACGCCGGAGCCGCTCTTCCTCCATCGGCACGACGTGCGTGCGCACTCCATGCTCCATTTGGAGCCGATGTTCGAGCGTGCGCAGGAACACATAAGCCTCCGCCAAACGCGCTCGCTCTTGATCGGTCAACCAGCCCTTATCGGCAAGTCGCCCCAGCGCGATGAGGACCTGTGGATGGCGCACCCATGGATCCCGCCCGCCACTGTAGAGCTGCAGCGCTTGTACGATGAATTCGATCTCGCGAATGCCCCCGCGACCGAGCTTGATGTCCAATCCGTTGACCGACGCCTTCTCTTGATCCAGCCGCTCTTTGGAGGCGCGAATCTCATCCAGGATCTCCGCGAGTGGTTCCGGCCGATAAATCGCATCGCCCACGCGCGCCAAGAACTCTCGCACGAGCGCTTCGCTTCCAGCGGCCGCGCGCGCGCGAATGAGCGCCTGCCGTTCCCACTGGCGCGCCTCCGTGCGATAGTAAGTGACCGCCTCTTGCAACGTCGTCACCAGATCGCCGTCGCGTCCTCGCGGACGCAATCGCAAATCCACCCGATAGACCGCTCCCTCCGGGCCAATCCCGCTCACCCACCGCGTGATGCGCTCGGCGAGCTTGGTGAAAAATTCCCTGTTCGTCACGCGACGCGACGAAGCCCATCCCTCGCCCGAGTAGAGGTAAAAGAGGTCAATGTCCGAGGCATAATTCAACTCCTGACTCCCCAACTTCCCCAAAGCGACGATGGCGAACTCGGCCTCTCGCAAGCGACCGCGCGCATCGGCGACTTCTGGCCGACCATAACGCTCCACCAAATCCTGCCAACATCGCCATAATGCGTATTGCAGGATGACGTCAGCCAGATCCGAAAGCTCGCGCATCGTCTCCGAGAGCGTCGCCAATCGTAGGCAATCGCGGGCATAGATGCGCAGCAGCTCTCGCTGCTTGAAGCGAAATAGGATGCGCGAATCCTCCATCTCCGTCTGCATGGCCGCAAAGCGCGCCAAGTCCTCCAGCAACTCATCCTTCGACTTCATGCGCTCCAATTCCTCAGCAGCGAGCCACTGGATGTACTCGGGATGCGCGAGCACGACCTCCCCCAGATACGCGCTGTGGGTGACCAAGACGAGCAGATGCACGAGGAGCGATGGCCGCGCCTTGCAGATCGGCGCCACCTCGGGATGTTCCTCGAAAAGCCGCACCAAAAACGTGCGCGCCGCTTCCGGCGTCGGCAAGCTCTCAACGAAATCCTCCGAAAGCTGCGGCATCATTCGCCCATTTCCCACCAGGGGATTGTATGGGAACTCGCTTCAGGCAAGCAACCAATGCACGATCGCCTCGCTCCCAAACCGGCCCCCGCTAGACATCAAAGCCCGCCTCTCATCGCCATAGGGAAAAGCTGAAGCCCAACGCCGTCCGACGGCCTTCCCCCAGCCGCTCTTCTCTCACGCTTCTTGCGCTAGGGCCGGAGCCCACCGCGTCCCCTCGCTGTACCCCTAGGTCGGTCCCAACCGCTCGGCTATCCAAGAACCGTAAGACAGCTCCGCCGCAACCGCTCTTCCTCAAGACAGCAATCGGGCCATCGCTCTCGCTCCGGATCAATGCTCCTCGGGTCTCTCATGGTCAACTCGGAGCGCCCGGTCCCGCTCCGGTGAGGGCATCGCGCGTGGCGATTCGCGACGGCTTCTCCGCCTGTGCGAGACGAACGATTAACGAAAACCTCAGGAACATTTTCCACACATTTTTCTTCGCCCTAACGCAAAGTTAAACCGGCCGCCCCATAATGAGGATGCACAACAGCCCGTCAAATCTCAGGAAAGGAGGTTCGAGAGATGACCAAGCGATACCAAGGACAGGGTGAGCGACGAGGGGAAACGTTCTCGCAAATTCTCAAACGGCGGTTGGCGCGCCGGTCCTTCTTGAAAGGAGCGGCGGCGACGGTTCCCCTACTCATCGTGGATCCCAGCCGAGTGTTCTCGCGACCGCAAGGATCTTCGACGCTGGC
>JANWYV010000050.1 GCA_025055075.1 Blastocatellia bacterium | reverse complement strand
GAGACGGAGCTGCGATGGCTCGGCTATCGGCGGGAGGAGGTCGTTGGACGGCTCACCCTCTTTGATGTGACTGATGCGCGTTGCCGCCGAACGCTGGAGCATGCGCTCTCTCAGCTTGCGAAGGGGAAGGCGATCCAGGGGTTGGAACTGGAGATGATTCGGCGCGATGGGACGCGCTTCCCCGTGCGCATGAATATCATGGCGGAATTCGATGGGCAGGGGAGCTATCGGGGATGTCGAGCGACGGTGCGGGACATCATCGAGCAGAAAAGTCTGGAGCAGCAGCTCATGCAGGCGCAGAAGCTCGAAGCCGTCGGTGCGTTGGCGGGAGGGATCGCCCATGACTTCAACGATCTTCTAACGGGGATGCTAGGCTTCACCGAATTGGCGTTGCGCGAACTGGGGCCGAAGGACCCGCGTACCGAGCTGCTGCAGAACGTGCTCACGTTGGGTCAACGCGGCGCGCGGCTCGTCCGTCAGCTCTTGAGCTTCAGCCGACGCATGGAAGCGCATCGCGCGGTCCTCGACACACGGGAATTCCTCACCGAGACAGTCGGTCTGCTTCGACGCATTCTCCCGGAGACGATCGCGATTCGCTTGGATGTCCCTGAACATGTGGGGAACTTGGAGGCCGATCCCGTCCAATTGCAACAGGTCCTCATGAATCTCGCAGTGAACGCCCGCGATGCCATGCCCGAAGGGGGGACGCTCACAATCTCTTGCGCGTCTGTGACGCTCGTGCAGCCGGGCACACCGCCACTTCCTCCAGATGCGCCCCCAGGCCAATACCTGCGCCTCTCGGTCGCCGATACGGGCGTGGGGATGTCCCCCGATGTGCAAGCCCGCATTTTCGAACCATTCTTCACGACGAAAGAGGTGGGGCGCGGATCGGGCCTCGGCCTCTCGGTCGTCTATGGGATCGTGCGCGCTCACGGCGGATTCATCACTGTGCAAAGCACGCCTGGCCAGGGAAGTCGCTTCGACATCTATCTGCCGATCACCGAACGGCCAGCGATTCAAGAGAAAGAGGCGACAGCGCGTCTCTTCCAAGGCGCGAATCAGCTCATTTTGCTTGCCGACGATGAGCCGGTACTCCTCGATCTCGAGGAGGAGGTCCTCCGCCGAAACGGCTATCGCGTCTTGAAAGCGCACAGCGGGCGAGAGGCCCTGGAGCTGTATGAGGAGCATCAACAGGAGATCGCTCTGATCATTCTGGATGCCATGATGCCGGAGCTCACGGGGATCGAGGCCGCCCGCCGCATCCGAGAACGAAACGCGATGGTGCGAATCCTTCTGGTCACCGGCTACAATCCTGAGGAGAGTGGTCTGAAGGGAATTCAGGTGGCGGACGCACATATCCTGCAGAAGCCCTATACCCCGCGACAGCTCCTGGAGACCGTTGGACATATCCTATCGGCATCATGCGAGGAACCACTCCGAGCATGAGCCGCGCAGCCTTCGGCACCGTGAGGGAGAGACGATGAAGGAGGAGACATGACGAAACGGATTCTCATTGTGGATGATTCGCCGATCGAGCTGAAGCTCACGGCGAATCTCCTCAGCCAAGCGGGCTATGAGGTCCTCACAGCGACCGGAGGGGCATCGGCGCTTACCCTCGCTCGCGAGAACCAGCCAGATCTCGTTCTCCTCGATCTCAACATGCCGCAGATGGATGGCTATGAGACGTGTCGGAGGCTGAAAGAGGAGGAAGCGACCCGCGCCATCCCCGTCATCCTCTACAGCGTGCGCGATCAGATTGTGGATGTACTGCGCGGGCTCGAAGTCGGCGCCGAGGACTTCATCGTCAAGGGGACGAGACGAGATGAGCTACTCGCGCGCGTTCATCGTGCCCTCTACGGACCGCCTCGCGGCGAGCGCGAGAGTCCTCCTCTTGACCTCTCGGCGCTCGACGAAGCCCTCGCGTTTCCGGAGGCCGAGCCGATCGCCCACCTATTGGAAGAGGCTTTTCATCGCCACGTGCGCCCGTGCTTGAGCATGCTCTTCGGCGTTCATCCGACGTTCCTTCTCATCGAACGCGCTCTACGCCAAGCGGCCAAGCGAGCGCCGCTTCTCGCCTCCTCCGAACAGGGGGCGTCGAGTGCTGCGCTTTTCGACTCCCGGGGTATACGAAACGCCGCGACGGCCGAAGTGCTCGAGGCGTTCAAGACCTTCGCCGCCGAACTCGCTCTCGTCACGGCAAAGCTCGCCCATACGCGCATCTATGGCCTGCGAGAGCTGGATGAACTGTCGCGCGCATTCAAACACCTGCTCCAAACCTTCTCCGAGCAGCTCCATGCGTTGCGCGCGTCGCGCTCCTCCGAAAATGCGCGTGAATCCTCGCACCTGGTCGCCTCGATCGAGAGCGCTTCGCCATCCGCATTCCCATCGGCTTTCACCTTCTTCCTCGACGCCGAAGGGAAAGTGCGGAACCTCGACGAGGATATGGCAAGGGCACTGGGGTACGAGAAAGCCGAGCTTCTCGGGGCGCCTCTGGCCTCGCTGCTGAATGCGATCACGTTCAACGACAAACCCCACCCATGTATTGAGATCGGTTGCCTCCCCTCCGCCAAGGGAACGCACACGTTCTACGTGCGCGACAATGGCATCGGCATCGAAGCGAAGGACCGCGAGCGCATCTTCCACGTCTTCCAAAGACTTCATCCCGAGGAGGAATTCCCCGGGCGCGGCATGGGCCTGGCGTTTTGCAAGCGTATCATCGAAGCGCACGGCGGGCACATTTGGGTCGAATCCGAGCCCGGCGCGGGCAGCACGTTCTATTTCACGCTCCCCGGCGCTCTCCCGCCCCAGGAAAGTTCGGCAACTCTTTCGCAGAAGGAGCAAGAAGGGCGATCGCCGAATATTCCCATCGAGAGAATGCACGAAGCGCTCCCTGCGCCTTAAGGGGTGAGGTCACATTCCCTCCTCGATCTCCGATCGAGAGACGGTGCGCCCAGTCGTGTCCACATCCAGGATCAGGGCCTCGGTGGACACGCCGTTCCGCTCGAAACAAGCTTGGAGCTCTTCAGCGATCTTCTGGAAATTGCTCGATGCGATCGCAATGACCGTCGGGCCCGCTCCGCTCAACGCCACGCCCACCAAACCATCAATGTCACGGAGCTGTAGGACCTCGGTCAGACCAGGGACCAAACCCTGGCGATATGGTTGGTGCACGCGATCGCGCATGGCCTCGCGCACCAACTCGAACCGACGATGCACGAGAGCTGGCCAAAAGAGCGCCGCGCGCTGGAGATTGAAGACTACGTCCTGGAGCGGAATTCGCTCCGGCAAGATGCTCCGCGCTGTCTCCGTGGCCAGCGGGACGTTCGGGACGACCGCGACGATCTTCAATTCGCGAGGCCATTCGGCCTGCAGGTATCGCACCTTGCCATCCTCGGTGTGGCAGGTCAAAACGAGGGATCCGACGACCGAAGGCGTCACATTGTCGGCATGGCCTTCGAGTTCGTAAGCATAGGCCAATAGCTTCTCCTCGCTGAGGACGCGCCCGGTCATCGCCTCAAAGGCCGTCAGTCCAGCGACGACGGCGGCACCACTTCCCCCAAGCCCGCGCGCAACCGGAATATGATTCTCGATCCACAGGCGGACTTTGGGGACAGCGACACCCTCTCGCTCTCCCGCAAAGTGCATCGCTCGCACGATGAGATTCTCCTCGTTCGAAGGAATAAGCGATGCATCCACACCTTCCACCGTCACCTGATGCGCTGTCGCGCTCGCGTTCAACTTCTCCACGCGAACTTTCAAATACACGCGGAGCGCGAGCCCGAGCGTATCGAATCCGGCCCCGAGATTAGACGTCGAACCTGGTACTCTGATCTCGATCATCGTCGTTCATCCCTCTCACTCGCTCGGCTGTTCAACGCAAAGCAGTATACATACGCGCTCTCATGACATCAAGCGGCGGCTCCGCACCCGTCCAGAGCCGAAATTGTTCAGCCGCTTGGCGAAGGAACATCTCGACGCCTGAGAGAACGGGACAGCCCATACGCCTCGCGCGACGAAGCAGCGGCGTCTCTGCGGGATTGTAAACGAGATCGTAGACCAAGGGCCGATGGCGCAGAGCGGATTCCGGGATCACCTCTTGCTCCGGATATCCAGCCATCCCTACAGGCGTCGCATTGATCAACACGTCGAAGGCACAGGTCGCCAATTCATCAAGGACGTGAGCGTCCGCGCCAACTTCTTCCGCCAATTCTCGAACGCGTTCCCAACGTCGTCCGAAGAGCAAGACGCGCGCGCCATATTCACGCACGCCGTAAGCGAGGGCGCGCGCTGCTCCCCCAGCACCGACGATGGCCACGCGCGCTCCCTTGAGCGCGATGCGCTCGCGAAGCGGCTCCGTTCCCCCAGCGACATCGGTGTTATACCCCCGCAGTCGCTCGCCCTCGACGACGAGCGTATTCACGGCTCCGACACGCCGCGCCAAGGGATCCACGTCCTCCACGAACTCCATCACCGCGACCTTATGAGGAATTGTGACGCTCAGGCCGCGCAACGGCCATGAGAGCTGTCGGGTCTCCGGTCGCACGAAATCCCGCATGAAGCGATCCAGCGCCGCCACTTCAAGCGGCACATAGACGAAATCCAATCTGAGCGCCTGAAATCCCGTATTATGGATGAGCGGCGAGAGCGAATGGCCGATCGGATGCCCGATCACGCCCACGACCATCGTTTGCCGCCCGATCTCTGCGACGCGATAGAGCGTCCGCAGATCTGCGACGGGAATCTGTCCAGGAGCGGCTTCGCGTCCGGCGACTGCTGCTCCGTAGGTGAAGGCGCTTCCGTAAGCCACACCCAGAATGCGCGTGATGAGCCCAGCCATCCCCATCGCAATTCCCACGAGCGTTCGTCCCTCCCGTCGAGCGCGCTCGAGCAAGCGAAAGATAATGAGCGAGTCTCCGATATCGCGGGCGAAGATGGCGAGCTTCAACACGCGCGCCGGCAGCGCGCTCAAGCGCGCATACATCGCTTCGACCGCCTCAGGCCTCGCTTCATCCCGATGGTGCGAGGCGATCACTCGCTCCCAAGGAAGCGCTCTCACGGGAGGCGCTAGCTGTAGGAACGCTTCGGCCAAATCCACCTCCCAATCGTAGAAGAGGCGCGCTCGCACGTCCGCTCGACGTTCCGTCCACGCGAGCACCCTCGACCAGAACGACAGACGCTCCGAGAGCGAAGCTTCAGCTTGTCCTCCCTCCTCGCGCGGCCGATAGGTCAGAATGATCGGCTTCGACGTCGCACCGATGGCCGAGGCGATCACCGAAGTCAGATCCTCGGCCGGGGAAATCCCAAGCGCATCCAAGCGCAGCTCGACCCCATCGGCGACGGCACTGACTTGCTCTATGAGCGCGAGCGCCGGCCTTGACTCCATCACCGAGGCGACGATCTTCATCGGCAACGCCATAGCTTCGGCACTATACCAAAACTCCTCCGGAGTGAGGAATCGTGTGGTATACTTTGGGCCGGGAGAAGTCGAACGTGCGGATGTCGGAGATTACGAGGCGAAAGCGATGGAGCCTTGCGGCAACGCTTCTGCTGCTGGTGGGGGGCTGGAGCGCCTTCGCCCAAGCCCCTCAGCCCCCGACGGCCGACATTCGAATCAAGCCCGCGCCCATTCGCGTGGATGCGAGCGCAGGAGAGGACAAAACGGTCAAAGACTTGGTCGCTCGTTATGGGGAACGCCTTCGCGCGGAGATGCGCACCGTCATTGGACGAGCAGATCAGGATTTAATCAAAGGCCTCGGTGGAGGATCGCTCGGGGCCTTCGTGGCCGATGTGATCCGGCGCACGGCGGAGCAGATCACTGGTGAGCCCATTCACGCTGCATTACAAAATTCTGGCGGCTTGCGGCGCCCGATCCCGCGCGGGAAGATCACGCTCGGGACGATTTATGAGGTCATGCCCTTCGAAAATCAGATCGTCGTGTTGGAGATCTCCGGCGAGACGCTTCTGGCCCTCATTCGCCATTTGGTCGCCCGTGGGAACGAGCGCGTCACCGATGCCCTCTCCGGTGTTCACATCGTCGCATGTCGAGGAGAGCTGAAAACTGCTTCAGTGGATGGTCGCCCGATCGAACCACACGCGATCTATCGGCTCGCGACGTCCGACTACCTCCATCAAGGAGGGGGTGGGTATGCGATGCTCGCCACGGCGCGAACTGTCATCCCAACCGGAATGACGATTCGCGACGCTCTGATCAACTTCATTCGCCACGAAGCGGCATCCGGTCGGGCGATCGCGGCTTCTGCCGAAGAGCGATTTCGCGTCGAATGTCCGGAGCGCTGATCGCTCACTTCACGACGAAGCCGAGCGGTTTCTCCTTCTCGCGAACTTCCCAAAAGGCGCGGATCTTATCGAGCGCAACGTAGAAGGTTATCCCCTCCTCGTCCTTCAATCGCGCGACGCCATCGACGATCTCCTCCAATATCCCTCGGACGGCAGAAGGCCCCCCGTAGTGGATCTCGATCGTCTTTCCGAGATACTCGGTCAAGACCTGCTTCACCGCGACTCACCTCCCCCGGATCTTCCGGCCTCATGCGGCGGCTCGCGCCTTCGCCATCGCGCGCGCGATGCGTTCAAGCGCGCGTTCGATATTCTCCAGGGAATTGGCGTAGGAGAAGCGAATGTATCCCTCCCCATGCTGCCCGAAGGCCGTCCCCGCCAAGCACGCGACGCCCGCTTCTTCGAGCAGGTAATCGGCCAGCGCTTTCGACGTCCATCCCGTCCGCGTGATATTGGGGAAGACGTAAAACGCGCCCTTCGGCATTCGGCAGGAGAAGCCTTCGATGGCGTTCAATCCCTCCACGATGCGATCTCGCCGACGCCGAAATTCGGCGACCATCTCAGCGACGGGCGTTTGATCGCCCCGCAACGCTTCGATGCCCGCTATCTGCACGAACGAGGCTGTACAGGACGTCGAATTCGTTTGCAACTTCGCGATCTGCGCCGCCAAATCCGCCCGCATGACCCCGTAGCCCAATCGCCATCCCGTCATCGCATACGCTTTGGAGAAGCCATCGAGGATGATCGTCTTCTCCAACATCCCCGGAAATTGCGCGATGCTCACGTGCTCGCTCTCGAAGACGATGCGACTGTAGATCTCGTCCGACAGGATCATGAGGTCTCGATCCACAACGGCTTCCGCAATGGCTTTCAGGTCGTCGTATCCGAGCACGCCCCCGGTCGGATTGTGGGGGGAATTCAAGATGATCATCCGAGTCCGCGGCGTGATCTTGCTGATCAGCTCTTCCACATCGAGGGCGAAATCGCGTTCTTCGCGAAGGGGGATCGGCACGGGCACTCCCCCCACGTAGTTGATCATCGACTCATAGATCGGGAATCCAGGATTCGGATAGATCACCTCATCGCCTTCATCTATGAGGGCGAGGATCGAGAAGAAAATGATGGGTTTCGCTCCCGGCGTGACGACGACCTGATCTGGGGTGACGGAAATACCGCGTCGTCGTGAGACCTCGTCCGCAATCGCCTCGCGCAACGGCAGGAGTCCCGCCGAAGGACCGTACTTCGTCCATCCGTCTTTCAAGGCGCGATAGGCCGCTTCAATAATGGGCTCCGGAGTGAGAAAATCCGGTTCGCCCAACTCCAGGTGGATGATCTCTCGCCCCTGCCGCTCTAGTTCGCGAGCGCGGACCAGGACATCGAAAGCTGTCTCCGTCCCTAAACGCGCCATGCGTGCTGCCAGTCGCATACGCTCCCTCCTCGTCAGAAGGACCGATGACTGCGTTCAGCCATCGGAGATCGTCCCGTCGCCGAGTTACCCTCCGGCGACCCGGCTCGGTCCGGCTTCTTCAAGCGCCCGAATTACCAATCCGGGCGTCAAAAGTTCCGGCAACGTGATCGGTTCGGTCAATCGGCCGGCCGGGAAGATCACATAGAAGGGCACCCCCGATCGGCCGAATTTGTTGAGCATCTGCGTGATCTCCGGATTTCGATTCGTCCAATCGGCCCGAATGGCCGTCACGCGCAACTCGCGCATCTTTCGGCGAACAGCTTCCGAGTGCAGAACCGTTCGCTCATTCACCTTACAGTTCCAGCACCAATCGGCGGTGAAATCAATGAAGACCGTCTCCCCGCGCCGCACGCGTCGCTCGATATCGGCCAGCGAGAATGGCTTCCATTCGATCTCCTCAGCCGACGCTGTCGCTGATTCTTCGGACGCCAGCGCGCGCGCTTCTCGCCACTGCAGCTCTTTCTCAAACGCCCAGACATAACCGCCGATGACGAGCGCTGCCGCGAGACCCCACGTTCCCCATCGCCGCCGCACTGAGACATGGGGTTCTAATTGCCCAATCATCCACGCGGCGATGGCCACAAAGAGAAGAAAGACGCTCGTCCAAATGACGGCTTCCACGCCCAGTTGACTCCCCAACACATCCAACAGCCAGAGCAACGCTCCCAGCAGCAAAAAGCCCATCGCTTGCTTGAAGCGGACCATCCACATCCCAGGTCGGGGGACGAACCGCAACCACTGCGGATGCCACGAGAGCACGACATAGGGAAGCGCCAATCCCACGGCGATCGCCGTGAAGACGAGTACAATAATGCGCCCCGGCTGCGCGAAGGCGAATCCTACTGCTGTGCCCAAAAAGGGCGCCGTACAGGGCGTCGCCAACGTCGTCGCCAGGACGCCGTTGAAGAATGCGCCCACCAGACCCGGTTTCTCCAACCACCGCGTTCGCACGCTCGGACTTCGGAATTCGAAGACGCCGAGGAGATTGAGCGCGAAGATGAAGACCACCGTGCTGATGGCGACGACGAACGTCGGAGACTGGAACTGAAAGCCCCATCCCACTTGTTCGCCCGTCGCTCGAAGAGCAATCACAATAAGTGCCAACGCCCACAGCGAGACGAGCACGCCAGCAGCGAAGCTCATCCCCATTAGGCGCACACGCCGATGATCCTCTCCCGCTTGATGGACGAATCCCAGGATCTTAATCGAGAGAACGGGCAACACGCAGGGCGTGATGTTGAGGATGATCCCGCCAAGTAGCGCTAACAGCAGGATCATCGCCAGCGAATGCGAGCGTTCCTCCTGTCCCCTCACGCGGAACGGCAGGCTCAACCAATTGGTCCCGCCCGCAGCGCTTCCATCTGGTACGACCTCGGGCTCGCTCGTCTCGTCGCGCGTCACGCTCTCGGCAGGAGTAGGCTTTGCGGACTCAACACGTTCAGAAGCGATTGGAACGAACACGGATCCGAGCGCCGCGCGCAGCTCATATGCCCCGCGCTCCGTCACCACGACGCCACTGATCGCATTGCCAAGCGCCTGCTCAGCTTCCAGCTCCATGGGGATGAGGATCGAACGTCCGGAGACCCGCACCCCCCCATGTTGAATCGTCGCGCCTTTCAAACGTCGCGGAAAGAACTCTTGTGCCGCGGCTTGCCCCACCAGCTCAAGGCGCAACGTCCCCCGACGTGCGTCTTGAGGCACCCACTCCACTTTGACGACGCGGATCGGACTCCGATCCATCGGCTGCGGGACCGCGCGTTCGAAGCGCGCGATCAGCTCCGCCTCAGCACTCGGCTCCACTCGCCCAATGGGCAATGTGAGCTGCAACTTCGCTGTGCCGGGGAGGCACACTTCCTTGCACACGAGCCAATTCGCCGTCGCCTCCAACACGACCGACTCCCCCGGAAGTGAAGCCGGTGGGGTCACCGTCGCCAAGACCATCGCTTCATCTTGATACCCGAACGCCGTCATCCCCCCCGATTCCGTATAGCGCCGGGGCGTCGGCCATCGCAGCGGTGAGACACGGAACCCTTCAGGAAGAGCCCACGCGACGCGAATCGGCAGCCCAGCATCTCCCGAGTTCTCCCAGTAGATGTGCCATCCGGGCTCGATCTGAAAATACAGACCAACGGTGAACGCTCGCCCAGGCTGCACAGTAGCGACATCCGCCACAAGACGCGGCGTCACGATACGCCGCCCTTGATGGATCTGCGCCGAAGCGATAAACGCGAGCGCTACGAGCATCAGACTGAGGCCGAAGATCTCTCTCCTTTTCATCGCCGACACGCCCTCCCTGAGGATGGTCACGTCACTGAGAAGCTCATCACGATGCTGGCTTCGCAAACTTGCTCCCCTCGATCGGGACATTGAACTTCACCTCCTCGGTCCGGAGGATCAAGGAGAACGCCGAAGAAACTTGTCGCACCGTGAAGGGTATCCGAAGGCCATTGACCTCACGGTAATCCTCGAGGTACATCTCCATTGGGATCCTTCCCTGCGGCCCTTCGCGCTCCGTGTCTATCCGTTTGAGCAATCCGGTTGCGACATCGAAATACCACCGCTCGGGACTCCCCTCTGCCGGTGTTGCCTCGAGCACATACACCTCGCTTCCGCCCATCGTCTCTCTCCCCTTCAGCGTGATCTTCGAATACAGCTCTTTCAACCGAAGCGGCTTGTAGAAATCGGCATCCCGTCGCATCGCCGAAAGTTCTCGCCCACCCTTCTCCCGAACGCCCGTGAACGGATCTTTCGCCCATGCCACAGTGCCATCGAAACCTTCCTGAATCACCCCCAATCCCGGCAACTCGATGCTGATCACGATCTTGTTGGGCGCTTGAGCATAAGACTCGAATGTCCCCCGCACACCAACGGCAGGAATCTCCACCGTCCCACGAGAAACTTGACTCGTCACTTTCTCCAGAGCTTCTTTCCCCCCACACGCTTGAACGTACCGTTCAAGCACCTGCTCGACCGTCACCTCAACCGGGACGGCTTGCGAAGGCTTCTCCTGCCCAGCCCATCCCCACGAAGATAAGACGCCGCACAACACGAAGACCACGCCCCATCGGTGTCTCATTGCTTCAGCCTCCTTTCTCGATTTTCTGCATAGCGAGGCGGCGCGCGATCTCGCCAAGAGCCATCTCGAGCTGAGGATCTCTCCCCTCCAGCAGGGCGCGTCGCGTGAGTCGAACTTCAACATCTGGGATCACGCCACGCCCCTCGATCAAGACCCCCTTCGGCGTTTGAAAGTCAGCGATGGCGTATTGAAAGAGCGCTCCTGTTGGCAAACGCTCGAACAGCGAGGGCAGCGCCGCACCCGCGCTCCGCTCGCCCACGACAATAGCGCGTCCCAATTCCTGCAACCCAGCGGCGAAGATCTCCGCCGTTGAGCCCGTATGCGCGTCAATCAAAATGACGACGATCCCCGTGTAAGGATTCGGCTGAGGGAAGACAGCGAGATTTAAATGTCCGGAGCGCAGTTTCATCGTCCCCAAGCTCGTCTGCTGCGCGCAAAGCATCCCGGCCACGCCGGCCGCCATCCCCCCCATCCCTCCGGGATTTCCCCGCAGATCGAAGATGAGCGCTGGCGTCGAGGACAACTCCCGAATCGCCGCGCGGATTCGTTCCATTAGGCCGACGACGAAGATGTTGAAGCGAATATATCCGACGCTCCCCCCCAGGCGCTTCGCCTCGAATTCGATGGGCGCCGGAGGGAAATTTCCGAAGCGCTCGGACCACTCTCCAGCAATCCGCTCTCGCTGTAGGCGCGTCTCGCGGATCCGATTCTGCGCGTCCCAATATCGCACGCGCACCCACGTCCCCGGTTCTCCCTCCAAAGCGGCGAGCACTGCTCGAGCGACTCGCATGCGCCTTCGCGAGATGGGTTCCCATCCTGCTGAGAGCCGCCGTACCAGTTGATCCACCTCCCGATCTTCGACTCGCCGAAGGACGAATCCCGGTCGCAGCCCGGCCCGCTCGGCCGAGGACCCCGCGCGCACGCGCGTGATGACAACCTGACGTCCGAGAACCCGCACGTCGAGACCTACGCTTCCCTGCTTCTCCGACGGATCCCCTTCCTCGACGAACGTTCCAGGAGGATAGATGTGAAAATGCGAGCGTCGCAGCTCCCCGAGCATCTGTTGCAATAGCGCATAAAGTTCCGATTCCGCACGAATCCCCTCCAACCGCGTTCGATATCGCTGCCCGACGGCGTCCCAATCCACCCCTCCGAATGTCGGATCGTAATATTTCTCCTTCACTCGACCCCAGACGATCTCAAACGTCCGTTGATAGAGCTCTCGAGTCTCGCGCTTCTCCTCCTCGAGAGATCCTGCAACAGCAGCCTTGCGCACTCCTGCTTCAGCGGGAGAATGAGTCGCACCTCGGGAGAGGGAGAGACTGTCCCCCGGTAGCCACACCAAGGTGAACAAAAGCCCGACGATGCCTCCCCACGTGACGCTTCGCCTCATCGTTCCTTCTTCTTCAACCCTTCTTCTTCAACCTCCATCACACCCCCTTCTCGCTCCGCGCACTGCGCCTTCTATTTTCGTCCAGGGACTCCCATTCGGGCAAGGGATTCTAAAGTGAAGAGCGACTTGACGCCTCCCCCGCCTTCTCCCATCAATTGGAGCACATCACACCAGGATGCGGGACGGCAGCACGGCCTCCGAATAGCCGTAATGCTCCATCCAGGCATTCGTGCGCACACGGCGGAAGAACGCCACAAGCGCTGGATCAGAAATGAAGGCATAGGCTCGCCGCGCTTCCACCTCACGCGAGGCCTCCTCAATCTCCCATCGCCGAACGTTCGGCAGCCCGCAGAAATCGGCGAGCGTGCCAAGGAAGGAAAGCGGCTCCCGCACGAAGTCCTCATATCGAATGATCATGCGTTCGTTGGAGACATGGGCGAGCGCCCATGCGGCATGGGCCATATAGCTCGCCCATAGAGCGAATGCCCCCGCGAGCGTCAGACAACGCGTCGAGCCCCGAAAGCCCACGCGCTCCAGATGCGTCCGAAGACTGGGGCGATGAAATCGTTCGCGGAATCGGACCCGCTGCCAATTCAGGTATTGCTGCTCCCGGACCACTAAGCTTTGCGCCACGTCCACCCCGTGGCGCACGATGTAAATGATTTTCGCCCCGGGGAATAGCTCCGCCCACAACGGCAGCGTGAGGACGTTGCGAGGGTCTTTCCATCCCCATGGCCGATCAAAGCGAGCTAAGGAGCGATAATGCAGGAGATTTCGCCATCCCAGATAACGGGCGCTTCGCCACGAGAGGAGATCGCGTTCCACGCAACGGAGCGTCATCCGCATGATCTCCGGGTTCTGCAGGAAATCGCGGATTGGATCGGGACGATCCCAAGAGGCCCGGGCTTGCCTGAGGATGACTTCGTTCAGGTGCAAGAAGAAGACAGCCTCATGGTGACTCTCTACATGATGACCGAGGAAGAGGCCGAGCCGACTCAGGAGCCGTGCCAAAAGGGTCGTTCCCGACCGATGCATCCCCATGATGATCACCGGTTGGACGCGAAAGAAAGGGCTCATCCCCGTAGATGGGAAAACAATCGGGGGATGAGCTGGGAGGCCCTCGCTATTCCACCATAGCGGTTTCCCTACGAAACCCGCTATAATAGCCGTGCCTCACCCTTGGCCGGTCTGCGACCTCCGTTGGGCTCACCTCTTCCAGACCGGCCAATGCTCTCCCCCGAAACGGCATTGCTTGACCTCTAATCCCGACGACGAGATCCACTCGGGCAGCGTCTCCCACCCCTCTCCTTCTGACGCGCGTCCCCGACACCAGCTCATGTGAGAAACCACCCTTCTCAAACGGTCTTCCTGACCGAAGATCTTCACAATCTCGCACCTCCACGCCATATCGCTCGTCCTCGCCATCTCTTTGAAACGTTCTGAGATCGAGCAGCGGTTACAGGCTGTGGGTATATCTAGCGTGCAGAATCGTCGAGCTTTAAAAAAATCGCAGCTTCCCGCATTAATCGTGAAAGCCAAGTGAGCACGCGCCGTTGAGCATCCTGATCCTTGGCATAGTGAGCAAGGAGACCGTAAAATAACAGGTCGTTCCTCAAAATCTGCCTGGACTAGGCACGAGATATGAGAAGACACTTGGGGGACATTGGGATAGGAGCGTTGCTCGCGGGAATGATTGTACTGGGCGTGGCGTCAGAGCGCGCATTGGCCGAGTCCCGGGGGAGGATTCGCGGGATCGTGACTGACGCTACAGGAGCGCGCGTCTCTGGCGCGCAGGTCTTTCTCCGGCAGGCGCAACGTACGATGGCGAGCACAGTGTCAAACGAAGCTGGTGAGTTCACGTTCGCTCAGTTGCCACGCGGGGTTTACGAGTTGGTCGTCCATGCGCAAGGGTTCGTCGAACACCGTCTCCCCATTCGACTCGCAGTCGCCGACGATGTTTACCTTCGGGTGACGCTCGACACTGCCCCAATTGTGGAAGAGGTGACTGTGACCGGAGAAGGTGGATTCGTCGAGGAAGCGAACCGCGCCGTTCAACCTGTGAGCGTCATCACCTCCGATCAGATTCTCGCACGTGCGAAAGCCGTCCTGGCGCAGGCTGTGAACGAAGAAGTTGGGGTGCACCTACAACGGACGAGCCCCACGATCGCGGGGATCTTCATCCGAGGGCTTGGCGGCGATAAGGTCAACGTCTACGTGGATGGCGTTCGCTACTCGACTTCCGCCATGCGCTCGGGCATCCATACATTCCTCAGCCTATTGGACCCCACGCACGTGGAGACCATCGAAGTCCTGCGCGGGCCGCGGAGTGCCGATTATGGAAGCGATGCCCTGGGTGGAAGCTTCCAACTTTTGACGTGGCCGCCTCCTCTTGCACTCCGCAAGGTCGAATGGCACGGGAGTTGGGCGACGACCTTGAATACCGCGGACTGGAGCACGGGATCGAACTTCCGCGCAAGCATTGGGACGCCTACGCTCGGCCTTGTCCTCAACGCGGTGGGACGGCGTGTGAACACTCTCCGGCCAGGACGTGGCGTGGATTCCCATTCAGCGGTGACGCGCTTTTTGGGCCTTCCCTCGAGCGTGCTTTACGGTCCCCGCCTGCCGGACACCGGCTTCACCCAATATGGAGGAAGCGCGAGCTTGTTGTGGGCTCCATCTTCTGGACACGCCTTCCGGTTCCATTATCAACGCGGGCAACAAGATGGGGGGAAACGCTTCGACCAACTCCTCGGCGGTGATGGCAACCTCATCGCCGACCTGCGCAATCTCATGCTCGACTTCTTCTACGCTCGTTATGATCGCCAGGCATTTGCGGGTTTCGATCACTTCTCCCTGTCGTACTCCTTCAATGCGCAGCGCGAAGAACGCGTGAACCAAGGGGGCAATGGGAATCCGCGTGCCACCATCGTGCACGAATATGAGAAGATGCGCGTTCATGGGGTGCAAGCCCGAGCTGAGCGGCTCTGGCGCGGACACTATCTCCGCCTGGGCGGGGAAGCCTATCACGAGCGCATCCGCGCGCCGGCCTTCGGCGTGGACCCAGTCACGTCGCGCGTGACACTGCGGCGGCCTCGTGTGCCGGACCGCGCCCGATATCAGAATTGGGGAATCTACGTCCTCGATGTCTTTGAACCCCGACGAGGATCCGTGAAGCTGATCGGCGGCTTGCGGTACAGCGGCGCCGACTATCGTTCTCGCGCTGAATATGCTCCGATCGTTGCAGGACGTCCACTTTGGCCGAGCGATGCACTCCGTGTCTCCAATGTGAGCGGACGGATTGGCCTTCTCGTGCCCCTGGGCGATCACCTCAGCGCTTCTTTTCACCTCAGCCGCGGCTTTCGCGCGCCGAGCCTGACCGATCTCGGCACACTTGGACTCACGGGCTCGGGCTTCGAAGCCGCTGCTCGTGACATCGCTGCGCTGGGAGGATTCGTCGGCTCAACAGCGGATCGCACGGCCGTTTCGACAGGACGCCCGGTTGCTCCTCTCAAGCCCGAACTCAGCTCCAGCTATGAGCTGGGCGTGCGCTACCGACGCGCTCGAGTGCGGGGCGAACTCACGCTCTTCTTGAACGATGTCTCGAACTTGATCGCCAAACAAGCGTTGATTCTGCCACCGGGAGCCGTCGGCCTCTCGCTCGGTGGCGAGCCCATCGTCGCGCAGCTTCCGAATGGGGTTGTCTTTGTCGCTGCTTCCTCGGCACCCGTTCTTGTGCGCGCTAACTTCGGCAACGCACGTTTCTGGGGGATCGAGCAGACGTGGACCGTCGAGTTCTCCGAACGTTGGTCCCTCGACCTCGTACATACGCACATTGCCGCGAAGGATCGGCGCACTGGTCGGCCCCCGAATATCGAAGCGAGCTTCCCGGCGCCAGACGGATGGCTCCGGCTCCGATACATGCCTACGCGTCGCTTTTGGATCGAGCCGTACCTTCACGCCGCGGCTCGTCACACGCGGCTCTCCACGCTCGCTCTTGAAGATCGGCGCACCGGAGCCACGCGCTCGCGCACGAGCATCGCCAACTTTTTCCGCAATGGGGCGACGGTGCGCGGACTCGTCGGCCCCGGTCCTGATGGTCGCCTAGGCACAGCGGACGACGTCCTAATTCCAACAGGCGAGACGCTGACACAGATTCAAAATCGGGTTCTCGGCCCGGGCGTCGAAAGCGCGCCTCTCTTTCGCGCGATCCCTGGCTACGTGGTCTTCAATGTGCGCTTGGGAGTCCACCTCGGCGAAAATCACCGGCTCATCGCCGAAGTGGAGAATTTGACGGATCGCAACTACCGGGGAATCAGTTGGGGATTAGACGCTCCCGGGCGCAGTCTCTTCCTGCGCTACCAATACACCTTTTGATGGAGGAGTCCCATGCTGCGTCCCTCGATTCGCCAATGGCTGCTCACACTCGCCTTCTCCTTTCTTCTCATGCTCACTTCGCCTCACGCCGCCCCACAAAAGCCGACGGAACAACCTTATGCCGTCGCTTACTATTACAAGGTCAAGTGGGGATATTACGATGAGTTCCTGCGGCTCTTCAAAAAGAACCATTGGCCGCTCCTCAAAGCCGAGCAAGAGCAAGGGCGCATCTTGCGGGTCGAAGCCTATCAACCGACGTTCCACGGGGAGGGACGAGCGGATTGGCACTTCATGACTGTGATCGTCTACAGAAACTGGAACGCCGTCATTGACCAATCGGGACGCGAGGAATTGCTCCGTCGCCTCTTCCCGGACCAAGAGCGGTTCCAAGCCGAAGAGCGGCGACGCTTCGAGTTGTTGGAAGCACATTGGGACGTTCCGCTGACGCCTGTCCCCTTGGATCGCTGAACAAGTCGTGCGCTTCAGGTGCTCGCCGAGCGAGCCGTCCTACTCCGTCTCAGTGAACGGAAGCTTCTCAAGCGGATAGAAGACGAGCCCAGAGAGAAGCTTTGGATAAAAATCCGTGGATTTTTGCGGCATGAGACGCCCCGAGAGCGCCATCTCATAAACCTGCTCCACGCGCGTCGGATTCAGGAAGAAGCCGAGTTGGGCACGCCCCTCCCAAACGGCTCGCGCGCTCTCCTCGAATTCCCGGACGTAAACAAGGTGTTGTTCGCTCTGAATCGCTTCTTCGCTCATGCCAAGCCCGTGCTCGATCAGCACGCGATGTAACACAGCCGTATCCAGCGTCCGCTCAAGCGGAGTCATCCCTTCGCAGTACGCCTCCGTCTCCGCCGTCGGTCGAAATCCGAGAAGATAAAACGCCGCACTTCCGGCGAACATCAGGCCGAAGGTCATCCGCCGCTTCCCCTCTTCCGCCAGGCGTGCTCGCACGCGAGCAAGCGTCTCCGCCGAGAAGTCCCCCAAAGGCAAACTCGCCACCTCAAAATGGCGTGCGACGACGCTGAGAAATCTGTGCGAATCGAATGCTTCCAAGTTGACGATCAACCGATGCGTCGGCAAGATCGTCAGCCCCTCGTCTCGCAGGTTGAAAAAAGCCATGAGCATGCGCTCGTAAGGTTGCTGCTCATCCACTCGCCCCGCGTGGGCGCGTTGCTCATCGCGATAGATCAAGGCCGTCTCATACCGATGATGACCGTCAGCGATCACTAACGGTCGTGGCGCCATCAGTTGCTGGATCGCCTCACTAGCCCCAGGGGCGTATACCGGCCACAGCCAGTGCTCGACGCCATACTCGTCTGTGACTGCGACCTCCGGCGGTTCCGCGGTGTACTGATCTAAGACAGCAAGAACCTCAAACGCCGGATCATCATAGAGCACGAAGATCGGCTCCAGGTGAGCGCGCACGGTGCGAAGTAACCGCAAGCGATCCTCTTTCGGTCCCCGTAACGTGCGCTCATGCGGGAAGATGACCCCTCGTCCGAAATCCTCGAGCTGTCCAAGCGCTAAAAATCCCTTCCTCATCTTCACCGGCTCATCCGGCGAAACGCGATACCGCTGGACATATACGTAGATCGCCGGGGCCCGATCCTCGACGAGCACTCCTTGGCGCACCCACCGAAGCAGCTCCTCGCGCGCTCGCGTGTAGACGTTATTCGCCTCCGTGTCCCCGGGGAATTTCTTCCCAAGAATCAACCGGACGAAATTATACGGGCTCCGCTCATAGTATCGCTCCTGCATCGCCGGGGTGATCTTATCATACGGCTGCGTCACGACGGCAGCGAGGTCGCCGACTTTCTCCCGATTGTATCGCCATGCTCGAAATGAATAGACCCTTGCCACAACCGCTAATTTTGTCACGGGAGCCCGAGGTTTGTCCAAAGAATAAGGCGCGGCTAACTTAAGGCATGTTTTTTACCTCACGTCCATGAGCAACCGATCTGGACGTCCGCGCCCCGGCGGATAGGGCGAGAAGATCAGCCGATCACGCGGCCGCCACCTCCTCTTTTTTATACAAATATCCGGCGACCAGTGCGGCGACGATGTAAGCGACGAGATTCGTCACGATCCCGATGATCATCAACCGCATCCCCCACTGGAGCAGCGGCGAGAAGCCGATCCACACCAAAAGCCCAGCCACAATCCAGAGATAAAATCCCGCCAGGATCGCCGTCTTTGGCCCTGCCCCGTACCGAGGCCGAATCGCCGCATACAACCACGCGAGCATAATGCCGAAAACCAACCCGACGATCCAAATGAGAATGGCCCCGGACATCGCCAACGGTTCTCGACCAAGCTCCTGATGAGACCTGAAGAGGAATCGGTGAACAACCGTCTCGATGGCGTTAATGATCACACCGGCGACGAGGCCGCCGAGTACAATTCTCACTTTATTCATAGCCCCCTCCTCCCGAGTTTGGGCTGCAGATGCCAGCTTTACATTATCCGATTTCCGCCGATTCGTCAACAGCTTTTTTAAAATTTAAAATCCGATCACCGGCCCGAGGAGGAGATCACGATGGCCCCCAATCGCCCGGCGACCTCCAAGGATGGACGGCAAACCCGAACAAGATCACAACTGGCGTCCCCACCACCTGCGGTCGCAACCCCTGCGCCCGCCGCACAGCCCTCTCCACATCCCGTCCGTAAATCTGACTCCGCACTTCCCCGATCACCACGGCTGGTTCTCCTTCCCGCCATCCCTCTCCGTACAAATCAACTTCCACCTCTTCCCCGTCTAGCGTGAAAAATCGTCGCTCCAACTCCCTCACCTGAATCCCATAATGCTGTGCCAAATACGCCGGCGTCACTTCCCTGGCCAGATCCTCCAATGTGAATCCCACTGCCTCGCTCAATCGCCCGACCTGTTGAGCCAAGGCTCGGACGGCCTCCTGCATAGAGATTTGCGCCTTGGCGAGCTCCTCGACGCGTGCTTCCGTCCGTGCCTAGGCTTCAGCCAGCTGAGCTACCACTTCCTCTCACCTTCCGACTCGCTCTTCCATTCGCGCCTGCGCCTCCACGAGCTGTGCGACGACTTCCTCCAACCGTCCCACGCGCTCCTCCGTCCGCGCCTGCGCCTCCGCTAACCGCGCCATCGCTTCTTCTAACCGCCCCACCCGCCCCTCCAACTGCACTTGCGCATCTGCGAGCTTCGCCAATAGGATCACCGCTTCCCTCACCATCCCTATCAACCGCTCAAACTCTACCGGAAGCGTCAATAGCTCCTCTGTCAAAACATATCAGCGCACCTCACCCAGAAACGCTTGATCTGTCCGCAAAAGCTCTAAGAACTCCTCCCGCATTGCGGAGACCTCCCTCGAGCAATTATGGCATTGGATCCACACGCTGGGCGATCTGCCCATGTTCGACAGGCACCAATGACAGAGTGAACTTCGGCGAGGGAAGAGGTCATGAACAAAGAACCGAAAGACCTCGCCGCGAAGACAGCCAGCGGATCATGTCTCTTACTATTTCGCTACCCGCTGCCGGTAACTCTCAGCCAATTCCACAGCCCTCGGCATGACCTCGACGGCCTTGAGCAACTGTAGGTCAATCTCGTTGAGCACTTGTGCGGCCGTCTCGATCCCGTAGGCTGCCGTGACGACTTCATAGCGGATGTAGTTCCGCACGAACTCGCGGTTTTCGTCCACCGTCTTCGGATTCAAGCGGAATTCGCTCCTGTGCTCGTGCAGATATTTCTTGAACGCCTCGATCACTTCGTCAGTGATGCGATATTCCCCTGGCTTGAGGATATGACGAAACGTAATCCCGGAAACGCGATACCGCTCCAACCCGGGAATGAGTCCAGCCACAAGCTCGCGTGCGAAAGCGAAGATCGGCCCCAAGAGGGCTGACTGTTCGCGCGTGAGCGTCACCGCCGGCACGACGACGTCAGGAGTGATCCCGCCGCCGCCATAGACCTCGCGGCCGGTATCCGTGCGAAAACCCGGTCCCTGAGGCTGAGTCGGCGTCTCACCCCCTCGCCGTTGAGCATAATAGCTGTGATATGAGAGCCCCAGATAACTGCGCTGAATGAACCGTCCGCTCGGCAGCAGATATTTGGCTGTGCTCAACGTCAGTCCCGTTCCGAACGGGAGGGGGATGATCGTCTGCACCAATGCCTTGCCGAACGTAGGCTCTCCCACAATGAGTCCACGATCATGCTCTTGGATCGCTCCCGCCACGATCTCCGAAGCCGAGGCTGTGCCTCGATTCACCAAGATCACCAAAGGCATGAGATTCGGATTCCCGTTCTGCGCATAGTATTGCCGCTCGGCCTGACGACGACCGGTCCGACTCTTCTGCGTGAGGATCAACTGACCGGCCGCTAGAAAGCGGTCAGCGACGCGCACAGCCTGCTCCAGAAAACCTCCAGGATTACTTCGGAGATCGAGGATGAGACGAGTCGCCCCTTGTGCTTGCAACTCAGCGAGCGCGTTTTGTAACTCTTCATCCGTCGTAGTATTGAATCCGCGCGAGAGGGCGATGTATCCGACCCCCGGACGAATCACGTACGCATTGACGATGCTCGGTAACGGAATGGCGTCGCGCACGATGCGAACCGTACGAGGTTCCCGCTCTCCGGCACGCAGGATGCGCACTTCGACCGTCGTTCCCCGCGGCCCACGCAAGCGCTCAGAGACTTGAGCGGAAGGCCATCCCTCCGTGGATTCCCCATTAATGGCGACGATTTGATCCCCGTAACGCAATCCAGCCCGATGTGCCGGTGTGTTCTCAAAAGGTGCCAGGATATACACCTTGCCATTGCGCGCGCCAATAGTCGCTCCGATGCCGTAGTACTGGCTCATTTGCTCGATCCGGAATCGCGCGAATTCCCGCTTGTCATAGAAATTCGAGTGCGGGTCGAGCGTGTGCAGCATTCCCAGGATTGCTGCTTTCACCACGCTCTCGTAATCAATCTTCTCCACGTAATTCTCGTCAATGATGGTGAGCGCCTCTGCGAAATCGGCCAAGATCGTCTGCTCGTTCGGCGAGCGTTCCTCCGGCCGACGCGGTGTGAGGGGAAGAATGAGAAAGAAGGCGATCGCGATCCCAAACGTTCGTCTCACGGCGCGCTCCCTTTTTGCGAATTCTCTCACCACGCCGAAAGGGTAGCACATCCCCCCGTTATTCGTACAGAGCCAGCGCACGAGACACCCACCTCCCTCACCTCGCGCGCCGCCGCACTCAAAAACTCACGCGGAGGGCGAATTGAATGACGCGAGGCGAATTGGCTTGTGCACTGATGCGCCCGAAGCTCGGCGATTGGATGTTGAGATTGGGGCCGCTGAAGTTAACGTTGTTGAAGAGATTGAAGAACTCGGCTCGAAACTCCACGCTCCAACGTTCGGCCACGCGCGTGCGTTTGAGGAGGCTGCCATCGAAATAAACTTGGCCGGGATCGGTGAACGTCCCGGCACCGAGTGTGCCTGCCGTTCCAGGCTCAGGAGTGAGGAGTATGATCCGACCTGTCTTGTCCAAGACCATGCGATTGAACCCGAAGGGATCCTGGAAGGGATTGGTCACCCCAGGCAAGAATGTGACCCCATCGGGCAAGCGCGTGACTGTCCCCGAGAAGCCACGCACCTCGAATCCGGGAGCCGGGTTGGGGGGCACGACGTTGAGCCCGCCAGCGCCAAAGAGCGTGAAACGACCGGCACTGAACGTACGCGGCGCACCGGAATAGACGAGGAATATGCCCGCTACTTGCCATCCTTCGAGCAGCTTGCCGAACCATCCCCTTGGACGCGCGAGGAACTTGCGCCCAGGTCCGACCGGCAGCTCGTAAATGGCATTAACCTTGAGCACATGCTCCCGATCGAAAACCAAGCGCCGCTTCTCGATTCGCCGATTCCGATTCGTTCGGAAATTCGAGGAGAAAGCGAATTGATCCGTGCCGTCATCGGTCCCATCACCAAGCGCACGGCTGAAAGTATAGTTCGCCTGAAACTGCAACCCGCGCGCGAAGCGACGGCGCACCTCGATTTGTGCCGCGTGATAGGTCGAGTTAGAGAAATTCGACATGTAAAGGACACTGGCGAATTGCGGATTGGCGCTGATGAAGTTCACTGGAAGGCCGGCGAGCGCAAGCCATCCACCTTGCGCGCCTTGAAAAACCTGGCGATCAATGTTGAAGGCGATGAGGACGTAATTTCCCAACAGCAGATCATTGCGCGCGCCGAAGATGTTGAGGAATCGGCCCGGCGTGCGAAAGATGCGCGCCAACGGGCCCGCGGGGTTTGGAAACCGCAAGGGGGTGAATCCCATGGGATCGCCACTGCGCAGCAGCTCCTCGCGCAAGAGAGTGAAGTCATCGCGCAGGCCGTTCTCGATGATGTTAATCTCGTTGAGATTGGCCGTGCGCACGAGCTTAGTCCCCTTGGTGCCGACGTAGCGCAACTCTAAGACCGTATCGCGGTCCAGCTCGCGCTGCCAGGAGAGGTTCCACGTCTGGACGTAGGGGGAGCGCATGTTCTCATCTATGAAGAACCCGCTATCGCGTCGCTGAAAATCCGGCGGCCGCAGCGCGCGGGTATCGCTCAAAGGCACGGGCAAGGTGAGGCCTATTGGATTGTCCAATCGGCTCACGGCTTCGGCCGTCGCCGCTGGGACGAGAAAGGCCGAGGTCGAAATCCCAGGATTGAAACGGCTGAATTGAGCGAAGAGGACGAGCGGAAAGGCCTCGTATCCGATGTAATATCCCCCGCGCAGTACGCTCTGCGTCTCGCGCCCGAGCAAATGGCGCAAGCCCCACAGCCGCGTGCGCGGACTCCATGCTAAGCCGAATGCCGGAGCCACATTATTCCGATCATCGCCAAAGAGCGGATTTGGCCGCCCTGGCCCCACCAGCTCGAATCCGACGGGGCCGATGGCGCGAGGGTCGGTCACCGGCGCTGAGGGCTGAAAGAGATCGACCCACGTGCCCGTGCGATGGGAGATGCCGAGCGCCGCCGCGAAGCGCGTGTGCCCAGGTCCAAGCGTCGGTTGCACCAGCAAGCCGTTCACCTCAAATGGCACGGTGTTATATTCGTACCGCACCCCGTAGATGAGGGTCAGCGTGCGCCGCAGCCGCCACGAATCGCCGAAGAAGAGATTCACCTGCCGATGGCGGAAGCCGAAGTGCTCGGCTTGGAACGGAAGGAGCGTGCGCCCATCCGGTGTGCGATATTGTTGCTCGACGCGCGCGATCGAACCGGTGAGGTCATATAGAATGGCGCGCGCCAAAGCGGCATTATTCGGATTCACCTCGCGGGGCAGCGGCACTTGACTGGCTGGCGCTTCCCCCAAGCTCACGACGGGACGCACGCCTGCCGTATCCCGCGAATTCGCCTGGATGAACCGTACTTCGATGCCGCCGCGGAACTCATGGTTACCGCGAATCCACGTCACCGTGTCGGTATACTGATAGACCGGAGTGACGCGTTGCTGCTGCTCGAAATTGTTGATCGGATTGCTGAAGGCTCCGAATACCAGAGACACAGGCACACCTTGTAATCGAGGCAAGCGTGCGCCCAAGGCCGCCAATCCTCCTTCTTCGGGCGGCACGAAGCGAATCGGCGTGCGTTGAAATCCCGCGCGGAATTCGTTGATGAAGGTCGGCGTGAAGGCTGAAATGAGCGTGCCCGAGAAGCTCTGTGCGCGGAATGTCTGCCCTCCCACGCCCAATCCCGGGAAGGTTTGCAACCCTTCGCCCGGCGCGATCACGCCACGAATAGCGAAATCTTGGAAGCGATAGACGCCATACAAACGATGCCGATCCGTGAACACATGATCAATGCGAAGGGTGAACTGATCCGAGACCGTACGAATCGGTGCGAAGAAGGTATAGCCCGCCGTATTCAACCCATCGCCGACAGTGAAGTCGTTCGGCAGGGGAATCGCCTCCAACAACCGTCGGATCAATCCCGTTTGATCCGGCTGCGCGCGGCGCACGTCCAATGAGAAGAGATCGAGCGCACGCAGGTCGGCGAGCGTCATTCCAGCTGGCGGTCGAGGATTCCCTTGAAAATCCACCGTCGGATTCGCACTCGCTGCATGTCCGTTGGGAACGTTCGGGAAATATCGAAAGAGGCCGCGTCGCGCTGGCTCGGTCAGGACCACGCGCGTCACGGTCTGCCCCGTGCTCTCCCGCAGCCCTTCGTAGGCGCCGAAGAAGAACGTGCGGTTTTTGCGAATCGGTCCGCTCACACGAAAGCCGAACTGATGGCGCAACAGGACATCGCGCGGGGCGACCTCGGAACCATCAGCACGACGTGGAATGGCGTTATTGAAGAAACTGTTGGCATTCAGCACTGTATTGCGATGAAACTCGAAGAGACTGCCGTGAAGCTCGTTCGTCCCCGAAGGGGTGATGACATCCACCTGCGCTCCGGCTCCGCGCCCGTACTCCACATCCACCGGCGATATTGTCACGCGAAACTCAGCGACGTCATCCACCGAGAGCGGGATCATAGAAACATTGATCGGCTCCTGGATGAAATTGTCTTGCGCTTGAATCCCATCTACGCGAATGTTGTTCGAAGTGGTGCGTGTTCCGGAGACATTGCTGCCGACGACTCCGGCTTGCAATTGGATGAGATCGAGCGGGTTCCGTCCGTTCAATGGAAGATCGAGCAATCGGCGTGCATCTACGACGTCGCCCAGTGAGGGCCCTTTGCCTATCTCCACGACGGGTTGGCTCTCCGCCGTGACCGTGATCTCTTCGGTGAGCTCGCCCGGTTCGAGCACGACATCGCGTACGACCGCGCTGCCGACCTCGATGAGAATATCGCTCACGGTCGCGCGTTTGAATCCCCGCATTTCCACTGTGAGCGTATAGCGACCGGGAATCAAGCTGGTGAACGTGTATCGCCCGGCTTCGTTAGTGGAGGTCAGGATTGGTTCGGCGTTAGCTCGCACAGCGATGACCGTAGCGCCGGGGATGACCGCTCCTCGCGAATCGGTGACCACGCCCGAGAGGCGTCCTGCGCTCATCTGGCCGGCGCCGAAAGCTGAGGAACTCAACAGAAGCACCAAGAGGAACCTGTTCATCGCTTTTCTCCCATCGCCCAGTCTTCGCGCTAAGTGTAGGCCCACTTCCGGAGCGGGTCAAGCAGAGAGGCGCGAACCGTCGCCGCGCGCATCCTTTGTTTCTGCCGATGTTTGAGCGAACGCGCCTTCCGCGTCCTTCCGCAGCGGAAATGCGCGGCGATCCGCCTTCTTCCGCCATTTTCGTTCTTTGGCTTTGCGCGGCGCTTCGTTCTATGCTACTCATATACGGCACACGACTGGAGGGGATATGCGGGCGAATGATCCGGAGGCCATTCGGCGAATCCTTCAGCAAGCGCGCACGATCGCAATCGTTGGCCTCTCTTCCAAACCGACGCGACCAAGCTACGG
This sequence comes from Blastocatellia bacterium, assembly GCA_025055075.1. Classification (NCBI taxonomy): domain Bacteria; kingdom Pseudomonadati; phylum Acidobacteriota; class Blastocatellia; species Blastocatellia bacterium. Next base: position 17,695 of record JANWYV010000050.1, on the reverse strand, counting down.
CGTCGCCCAGTATCTCCAATCGGAGGGATATCGGATCATCCCCGTCAATCCGAACGAAGTGAAGGTGCTCGGTGAACGCGCCTATGCTCGACTCTCGGATGTGCCCGAGCGCGTGGATGTGGTTACGATCTTCCGGCGTTCGGAAGCCGTCCTCCCGATCGTAGAGGAAGCAATTCGGATCAACGCCTGGGCTGTGTGGATGCAGGAGGGAGTCGTCAATGAAGAAGCGGCGCGCCGCGCCCGAGAAGCCGGTTTGCTGGTCGTCATGAATCGGTGCATGCTGAAGGAGCATCGAAAACTCAGGATGTCGTGCCGCGAAGATGCGGCGTTCCTCCCCTATGCCTGATCCTTTGGACGTGGTGATCGTCGGCGCGGGCCACAACGGCTTAGTAGCCGCGGCTTATCTGGCGCGGGCCGGATTGCGCGTGCTCGTCCTAGAACGCCGACCGCGCGTCGGCGGAGCGAGCGTGACGGAAGAAGTCTTTCCCGGTTTTCGGATCTCAACAGCCGCCTATCTGTGCAGCCTCTTTCCGGAACGTCTCGTTCGCGAGCTGGACCTGCCGCGTTATGGGTATCACGTCTATGCGAAAGATCCGGCCTTCTTCACACCCTTTCCGGACGGACGCTTCCTCATCTTCTGGCAGGACCAAAAGCGGACGTGCGAAGAGATCGCGAAGTTCTCTCGCCGCGATGCTGAGGCCTATCCGCGTTTCGAGGAGTATTTGGAACAACTCGCTCGCTGGATGGAGCGTATTCTCTGGCATCCCCCACCGAATCTTGTGCGGATGCGTGCGCGCGATCTTTGGGAGTTCGGGAAGTTAGGATGGGCTCTTCTGCGATTGGAAGAGACGGCACGGGTGAGCTTATTGAAGCTTCTGACCCAAAGTGCTGCCGACTTTCTCGAACCATGGTTTGAGTCCGAGGAGGTGAAGGTCACGGTGGCAACGGACGGGGTCATCGGGACGGCCGGCGGCCCGAGGACTCCGGGAACGGCCTATGTGCTCCTGCATCACGTCATGGGGAAGGTCAACGGGCATCGCGGATTGTGGGGGTTCGTGCGCGGCGGGATGGGGGCGCTTTCGGAAGCGATCGCAACGGCAGCTCGCGCGGCGGGAGTCGAGATCCGGACCGAAGCCGAAGTGCGGCGCATCATCGTGCGCAACGGGCGCGCCCTGGGTGCCTGCCTCGCCGATGGCGAGGAGATTCGCGCTCGCTGCATCCTCTCTAATGCCGATCCCAAACGGACATTTCTCACGCTCGTGGGCGAATCCGAGCTGGATCCGGAATTCGTGCGCCAGGTGAGAGCGATCCGCACGAGCGGATATGCGATGAAGATCAATCTCGCGCTCGATGGCCTCCCGAGCTTCAAGGCCCAGCCGGGGACGCACCTCATGCCGCATCACAAGACGACGATCCATATCTGCCCGGACATGGATTACATCGAGCGCGCGTGGGACGAAGCGAAGCACGGGCATCCCTCCTCCTTCCCGATGTTGGAGATCACCCTCCCCACGACGTACGATGATTCGCTCGCGCCGCCGGGGAAGCACATCATGGGCATCTTTCTCCAATACGCGCCCTATCGGCTTCGGGAAGGCGACTGGCGCGCCCTGAAAGATGCGTACGCCGATCGCGTGATGGATCTCATCGAGGAATATGCCCCAGGGTTTAAGGATCGCGTTCTGGACCGGCAGGTGCTCTCGCCGCAGGATCTGGAAGAGGAGTTCGGGCTCACAGGGGGGAACATCTTTCATGGGGACATGAGCGCGGACCAACTCTTCTCCTTTCGCCCTGTGCCTGGATGGGCACGCTATCGCACACCTATTCGGGGACTCTATTTGTGCGGGGCCGGCACGCATCCGGGAGGCGGGGTCATGGGCCTGCCCGGATACCACGCGGCGCGAACGGTTCTGCGCGATTGGCGGCAGCGACGGGTGTGATGAGCGAACGTTCGGACGCCCCACTTCTACGGGCCATCGGCCGATGGAGCCTCGCGGCGCTCGTCATCAACTCCATCATCGGGAGCGGCATCTTCGGTCTCCCTTCGATCGTCGCCGGATTGGTCGGAGCCTGGAGCCCACTGGCCTATCTTCTCGCTGCGACGGGGATGGGATTGATCATGGCTTGTTTCGCTGAGGTCGCTTCGCGCTTCACGGCAGCCGGCGGCCCGTACTTATATGCGCGAGAAGCATTCGGGGCGTTCTTCGGCGTGCAAATCGGTTGGCTCACGTGGTTAGTCCGGCTCACTGCTGCCGCCGCCAATGCCAATCTCTTCGTCATCTACTTGGCCGAATTCTGGCCATCGGCCGATGATCCCCTCCCGCGCGCGGCCCTGTTGACGCTGCTCATCGGTGGGCTCGCGGCCGTGAATTATCGCGGCGTGCGCACCGGCGCTCAGGTGAGCAATGTCTTCGCCGTTTTGAAGCTCATTCCGCTTTTGCTCTTCATTGGCTTGGGGTTCGCCTTCATGAAGCCCATCGAAGTGCGCTCCTCGACGCCTACAGTCGAAGCCTGGTTGCACGCCGTGCTCGTGCTCGTGTACGCCTATGGAGGCTTCGAGGCCGCACTCTTGCCGATGGCGGAAGCAAAGAATCCTCGGCGAGACGCACCCTTTGCACTCTTCGTCGCGCTGGTGACGGTCACGGCGATCTTCACACTTATTCAGGTGATCGTCGTGAGCGTCCTACCGGATGCCGCGCGCACAGAGCGCCCGCTGGCCACAGCAGCGCGTGCGTTCTCGGGAGCATGGGGAGCTGGGATGATCAGCGCGGGTGCGCTCATCTCGGTCTATGGGTACCTCAGCTCGATGATGTTGAACGCGCCACGGCTGACATTCGCCTTGGCCGAACGCGGTGACTTCCCGGGCTTTTTCGCCGCCGTTCACCCGCGATTTCGCACGCCGCACCTCTCGATCGTGGTCTTCGCGCTCCTGACATGGGGATTAGCGCTGGCCGGCACGTTCGCCTGGAACGTCATGCTCTCCGCCGTCGCGCGCCTCTTCACCTACGCTTCGACGTGCCTAGCCCTCATCGTCCTGAGGCAGAAAGGGCACGAAGAGCCAGCATTCCGCCTCCCGTATGGGCCATTCCTAGCCGTTTTGGCGCTCGCTTTCTCTTTGATCCTGGTAACCCGCATGGGGCGCGGAGAAGTGATCGTGCTGATTCTGACCTCTGTGCTCGCTCTGGCGAACTGGCTCTGGCGTACTCAACGCGAACGGCGACGGGCGCAAGTCCCCGCTTCGTGAGGATCCACACGCTCACATCTGCTCGGGAACTTCGATGCCCAAAAGGTCTAACGCGCGCGTCAAGCGCTCGCACACAATCTCAGTGATGGTGAGGTAGATCTCGCGCTTGAGCGGATCGTCCTCGCTCAAGATGTGATAGCTGTGATAGAAGTTGTTGAAACGCTGAGCGAGTTGAAAAGCGTATTTCGCGAGGATCGCCGGCTCATAGTTCTCACAGGCCTGGCGGACGAATTCTCTGAGCCGCGCAGCGAAATAGAGCAACGTCCACAGATCGTCGTGCGCGTTCAAGAAACGATTGATCTCGGCCAGATCCTCCGACCCTAGCGAACGCCGCTCTATTCCCGCTTCCCGAAGCTTCCGAAAGATGCTGCGCGCGCGCACGACGGCATATTGGATGTAAGGACCGGTCTCCCCTTCAAAGGCGAGGGCTTCGGCGAAATCGAAGGCGATGGCCGTCGTCCGCGTATACTTGAGCAAGAAATAGCGCAACGCACCCACCGCGATTTGATGGGCCAGTTGTCGAGCTTCAGCCTCGGAGCGCTCAGGATGCCGAGCGCGCACTTCCGAGAACGCTTTCTCCTCAAGCTTCTCAATGAGATCGTCGGCCTTTACTCCAAGACCACGCCGTCCGGACATGCTGATTTGCTGCCGCTCCAACTCCTCCGGCGATAACTCGATCCCAAGCTCCAGACAAGCCCGAGGCGTCAATGCCACTTTCTCGTAGGCGATATGCGCGCTTCGCTCGACGCGCGGATCCACGACCAGAGCGCGGACGGCTTCCTTCACGAACTTCTGCAAATACGTTTGCTCTGATCCGATCACGCTCAGATAAGCCGATCCGTGCCCGAATTCCGGATGCGCTTCGCTCGCTCCCTCGGTTGTCGTGATCCACGTCGTGTGTCCGTTTGAGTATCGACGAAACGGCCGATAGCTGAAGTCCACGTCCAGCCGCCCGAGCTTCCAGAGGTGATACGCAATGTCCTTCCCCGTATAGACGACCGTCCCGTCGGAGCGAACGAGAACTTTCCCTTCTTCTCCCTGCGCCTCGCTTTCACTCTCTGAGGGCAAGCGCATTACCCAACATCCTCGATTCTTCCCCTCGGTCTCGTAGGTGATCAATCCAGCGGCTTTGAGCAGTTCGAAGGCGCGATCCCAAAACCTCAGATGAAGGATCTCACTCTCGCGGGGAAGCAGATCGTAATAGATGCCCAAGCGCTCCACCGTGTCCAGCTGAGCATTGAGCACGCGCATGGAGATATATTCGGCGAGCTCAGCCGTCGGATTACCGCCCTCTTCGATCTCACTGAGCGTTCGACGCCGAAGCTCCAAAGCCGTCGGGTCCTCTTCATACCATGCCGTTACTCGCGCGTACAAGTCCCAGCAATAGTGATCGAATTTCCCGGGGATCGCTTCGATCTCCGCTCGGTCTTTCTTCTCCAAGTACTTGAATCCGACGACGACGTCGGCCACTTGAACCCCGGTGTTGTCGATGTAGTTATGGACCTCGACGCGCGCCCCATTGTAGCGCAACAACCGAACCAGGGCATCTCCGAGGACCGCGTTCCGCAAATGCCCGATATGCGCGGCCTTATTGGGGTTGATACTCGTGTGCTCGACGATGATCTTCTCCCCAGATGGCTCCCGAGGAGGCTCCGGCTGTCGAAGTCCTACTAGGAGAGCCCCCCGGTTGAGGAAGACGTTGATGTACCCCGCTCCAGCGACTTCGACGCGCGCGATCTCCTCCATCGGCGGCAAATGAGCCGCGATCATCTCCGCCAATGCTCGCGGATTCGACGTCTGCCCAGTGCGCTCCCGAAGCTTGCGCGCGAGTTGAAACGCGATGGGAAAGGCCAAATCCCCATATTCGACCTGTGGCGGGATCTCGATCGGAACCTCCTCTAACGCGAGGTCAAACCGCTCTCGAACGCATTCTCGAAGACGCGCCACTAAACGCTCTCGTAACGATTCCAACATATGCGCCCACTCGCCGACAATATCGCTCAATCTATAGCACCTTCACGCTCGCAACGTCAACCGTCCGACTCATGCCCGTCTTCCCACTCGTACGTTTGAGAGAAGGCGTCTTCATCCGCATCTTGCCAAACGGCGTGTTTTCCTGTAATATTAGCCTAGCTTGCTCTCCCCAACGGGAACGAGACGAAGAAATCATTTGGAGGGTGCGTTTGTGACTAAGAAGACGGTGCGAGCGACATACACAGATGTCAGCAGCCGGGGTCTTTATGATCCGAACAACTTGACGCGCACGCAGATTGTGCAAACACAGTCGAAGAAGCGCGTGCCGCCCGAACAAACGCATGCGGAGAACTACTACTACCGGAAGCAAATGGAGGCCAAGACTCCGATGGTTGTCGTCCTCACCGACGGGGAGGTCATTCGGGGCACGATCGAATGGTACGATAAAAACTGCATCAAATTGCATCGCAATGGAGAGCCCAACTTGCTCATCTTCAAGCACGCGATCAAGTACCTGTATAAGGATCTACCTCCTGCCGAGGCGGAGACGTCTCCGGAGGAATGACGACTAAGCGTCATGACCTGAGGCTTCAGGGACGAAGGATTCGTTCTCGACGGGGGTCGTAAAGAGAACGCCCATCAGCAGGCGTTTTACTCAATGACCTCGATCCCAACGAGTTTTTGGAATTCCGGATTCGCGTAGAGGGAGAAGAAGTCGGGATCTCGACGCGCATGGAGCCGATAGGTCTCCCGCATGGCGATCGCCTGGCGCAAAGTCGCCAGAGCTTTCTCGACGTGACCGCCTCGGGCGTAAGCGGCAGCTAGGGCGTACACGGCATGATCAGCGCGGGGATCGAGCCTGAGGGCCTTCTCAAAATAGGCGATGGCCGGAGCGATCTGCCCGCGATTCAGCTCAATGATCCCTTGGTCATAGAGTGCCTCGGCCGTGCGCGGCACTGGGCGAGGCGCCTTGAGTTTCTGCTCGCAAATGGCCAGATAGGCGCGAGCCCGTGCCAGCACCTCGGCCTCCGTCGGGAAGCGTTCAATGAGGGTTTGGAACGCCTCCCGTGCCCTCTCAAACTCCTGGCGATTGAAGAGCTTAACGGCTTGCTCGAAAGCCCGCACGGCCGGAGGGGCGAGCACTCGCTCTCTGCTCGTGAGTGGGGCTCGCACCGCAGCCTTCTTCGAAGGGGCCTCTTGAGAAGCTCGATGGCGAGCCGTTGACGATTCCTTTCGAGCCGTAGCCCGGCCTTTAGACGCTTTTCCCCGACCGGTGACCTTTCTCCGAGAGGCCGCAGGGGTCGAAGCGGGGACTCGCCTGGATGTGGATTTGGACTTTTTCGCTCTCCGAGTCGCCTTGGCCACCGAATCCCGCTCCCTCCACCTTGACCATTAAGTCTAGAACACGTTTGAAGTTACCAAAAGAAGCCCCTCTTCGTCAAGACGTAATGAACCCGGCGATGTAGATTTCGCGCCCGAACGCACCCGGAATCTAGTTTTACTGGATTTCTACCTTCTCAACGCCTCTCTCTGACTCGGGCTTCAACCAACTCTCGATGTCTTCGATGGCGGCGTCCAAAAGAGAGCGCACGGCCAGAAGCGCCTCCTTTTGCGCATTTACTAAGTGTTCCAGGGTCGGTCGGGGCACGCCCAGAGTCTGCAGCGTTTCGCACACCTTACGGCCGACAGTTCGGAAGATCATGCTCGAAGCCCCCGTAGAAAAGGCCATTTCTTTCGTCGAGGAGGAAAAAAGACATGGTGCCGAAGGGGGGACTCGAACCCCCACGGGTTGCCCCACACGCCCCTCAAACGTGCGTGTCTACCAATTCCACCACTTCGGCACCCCGACGCTTCGTTCAAGGTTCAATAGAACATTACATCAACTCCGGCCCATTTTCAAGAGCCAAAGTTCACCTTTGTGGGGCCGGTGAAGGAGCCTCAGCTGGCCGTTCGACGGGCGGAGGCTCCTTCACTTCGCGCACAACTGATGCTGGGCCGAAGACGTTCGGAAGGCTGAAGATAAGTCCCAGTCCCATGAAGATCGCCGCCGTCACGATTGTAACCCATCCTAAGAAGTGCTGAGCCCCTCGTGGGCCAAAGGCCGTTTGACTCCCCCCACCGCCAAAAAGAGCGGCCGCATCCGCTTTCCCCGGTTGCAATAAGACGGCGGCGATCAGCAACAGACAATCAAGGACATAGAGGGCGATGAGCACATCTACCCACCACACGGCATTTTCTCCTCAAAGAAAGTACACGATCTCCGAAAAACTCCGAGGATCTAAGCTCGCCCCCCCGACCAAAGCGCCGTCAATATCGGGCTCGGCCATGAGGGCGCGAATATTATCGGGCCGGACGCTTCCCCCATAGAGAATGCGCAATCCCTCAGCCACCTGTTCTCCAACCAGGGTGACTACGCGCTGTCGGATGTAGGCATGCATCGTCTGCGCTTGTTCGGGAGAGGCCGTGTGCCCCGTCCCGATCGCCCACACCGGTTCATAGGCGATGAGGAGACGAGTCACTTCCTCCGGACGCAGTCCGCTCAACGCGGCTTCTACCTGTCGCTTCACGACGACTTCGGCACGGCCCGCCTCTCGTTCTTGCAGTGTCTCGCCCACGCATACAATGGGGCTTAAGCCCGCCTCAAGCGCTGCGCTGATTTTGCGCCGCACCAATTCGTCCGTCTCCCCGTAGAACTGGCGCCGTTCCGAATGTCCGATGATCACATATCGGCATCCGACATCTCGCAGCATGAGGGCGCTGATTTCGCCCGTTCGCGCGCCAAAGCCGTTTACGTCGCAGACATCTTGAGCCGCGATCTGGATGTTGCTCCCCTCAAGCTGCTGAGCGACAGCCCACAGCGCCGTGAACGGCGGGGCCACAACGACCTCACAATGGGTGACCGAAGCGACAAGGGATCTCAACTCCGCGACCGTCTGGACGGCTTCCGCGACGAGCTTGTACATCTTCCAGTTTCCGGCGATCACCGGCTTGCGCATCTCTTCTCCTCGGGCGATGGCGCCCCGCTATGTCTTCTCCGTCAAGGCCTTCACTCCCGGAAGCTCGATCCCAGCTAAGAATTCCAACGTCGCGCCGCCCCCTGTCGAGAGATGGGTGATCCGCTCGGCGACGCCCGCATGACGAATCGCCGCCAGAGAATCCCCCCCGCCGACGATCGTCACTCCCGAACATTCGGCCAATGCCCGTGCGATCTCCACTGTCCCTTGATCAAATGGGGGCTGCTCGAAGACGCCCAAGGGCCCATTCCAGAAAACCGTTTGCGCTTGGGCGATTCGCGCGGCGAAAAGGCGTATGGTCTCCGGTCCGATATCCATCCCAATGGCTTTCTCGGGAAACTCCTCGGTTCGTACAATGCGCGTTTGCGTCTGGTCCTCCATGCGTTCAAGCACCACATGATCCACGGGCAGCAAGAAGGCGATCTGTCGCGCTTCGGCCTCCGTCATGAGCTTCCGCGCCAACTCCAGTTGATCGCTCTCCACGCGCGAGGCGCCAACATCTTCTCCCCGGGCACGCAGAAACGTATAGGCCATAGCGCCGCCGATGAGCACGGCATCAGCCCGCGCCAGCAGGTTTTCGATGACTAGGATCTTGTCCGAGACCTTCGCCCCCCCGAGGACGACGACGAAGGGACGCTCCGGCTGCGTGAGTAGGCGTCCCAGATACTCCAGCTCTCGCTCCATGAGGAATCCCGCCGCCGCTACGGGCACAAAGCGCGTGATCCCCTCGATCGAAGCGTGGGCTCGGTGAGCCGCCCCAAAGGCATCGTTCACATAGAGATCCGCCAGCTGAGCGAGCTGACGCGCGAATTCGAGATCGTTCTTCTCCTCCTCCGGATGGAAGCGCAGGTTCTCCAACAGGAGGGCTTGTCCATTCGACATTTGATCCACCAAGGCCTTGACCTCAGCGCCCACACAATTGGGCGCCAACGGGACCTCTTGGCCGAGCAATTCGGAGAGCTTCCGCGCAACCGGTTGCAGCGAGTATTTCGGATCGCGCTTCCCCTTGGGACGTCCAAGGTGAGAGGCCAAGATCACTCGCGCTCCTCGCTCCAATGCATAGCGAATCGTGGGGAGCGTCGCTTCAATCCGCCAGGCTTCGATGACCTCCCCCCCTTCGATCGGGACGTTGAAATCTGCCCGCAGGAAGACCCGTTTCCCTTGCAACTCCAAATCGCGGATCGAGACCTTAGCCATACGCCCTCACCATCCCTTTTGAGCGATGAAGAGGATCAGATCGCGCACCCGGCAGCTATAGCCCCATTCGTTGTCGTACCACGCGAGCACCTTCACCAGGTTCCCGTCCAGAGCGCGCGTGAAGCTGGCATCCACGATCGAAGAGTGAGGGTTTCGCAGGAAGTCCACGGAGACCAGCTCCTCCTCGCAGTAGGCGAGGATTCCACGCAACTCTCCCTCGGCCGCTTCCTTGAGCGCGGCGCGCACTTCCTCGGTCGTCACCGGACGCTTCAGTTCAGCGACCAGATCCACGACCGAGACATTCGGCACAGGAACGCGAATAGCGATCCCGTCGAGCTTCCCTTTCAATTCCGGGATCACCAATCCAATCGCTTTGGCCGCTCCCGTCGTCGTCGGGATCATCGAGACGGCGGCCGCGCGCGCGCGCCGCAGGTCTTTGTGCGGCAGGTCTAGAACCTTTTGATCGTTCGTATAGGCGTGAACCGTCGTCATGTAGCCGTGCACAATGCCAAACCGCTCGTGTAGCACCTTGACGACTGGCGCCAAGCAGTTCGTCGTGCACGAAGCGTTGGAGATGATGTGATGCCGCGCCGGATCGTATGCCTTCTCGTTCACACCAAGGACGATCGTGATGTCCTCCTCTTTCGCCGGGGCTGTGATAATGACCTTCTTGACCGGACCCCGCAAATGCTTCTCGGCGTCTGCGCGATTGGTGAACAACCCCGTGGATTCGACGACGATCTCCGCACCAACCGATTCCCATGGGATCTTCGCCGGGTCCTTTTCCTTGAAGACCCGAAATGTCCGACCATTCACTGTGATCGTGTCCTCAGTGGAAGTAACCGTCGCCTCCAACGGCCCAAGGACCGAATCGTACTTGAGCAGATGCGCGAGTGTCTTCGCGTCCGTGATGTCATTGACGGCGACGAACTCGATCTCCGGATTTCCCAAAGAGGCACGCAGCAGATTGCGCCCGATGCGACCGAACCCATTGATGCCGACTCGTATGGCCATATGGCTTTCCTCCCGCTCGTTGAGTATAACGAGCAATTATAGGGAAATCTCCCCACGATGGAAAGGCCTCCGCGAAAGAGGTGGCCTTGTCCGAAGGCCCGCTCCCGTGCTATCGTGAAACGCTATTGCATTATGCCAAGGCAAGGGACGAGAGCGTTCGAGCATCTGGTCGAGGAATTCCTGAGCGGATATTTCGCCTTCAATCCCACGCACGCGACGGCCTTAGGCGTACACGAATACGACGATCAGGTGGAGGACCGATCGGCCGAGGCGATCGCCAAAGAGATTCGTCGCCTGGAAAGCTCTCGCGAACGAATGGATCGCGAGGTCGCACCCGAAGAGCTTCCGGCGGAAGCGCGCCTTGATCTTAAAATCCTGCGCTCGAAGATCGAGGCACAGCTCGTGCATCTGCGGGAGATCCGCTGGTGGGCGCGCGATCCCGGTTACTTCAGCGATTTAGCGGCATGGTCGATCTACAGTCTCCTGGTGAGGCCAACGACGCCGCTGCCACAACGTCTGGAGGCTATTGAGCGACGCTTGCGCGCCATCCCCCGATTGTTGGCACAGGCGCAGGAACATCTGGCGCGCACGGCGGAAGAAGCGCGCGAAGCTCCCGCTCAGGGGATCCCCCGCATCTTCGTCGAGATCGCCCTTGAAGAATTCGGCGGCGCGTGCGAGTTCTTCGCCACGGCAGTCCCCGGCTTCATTGCCGAAGTGAGTGATCCGGAGAAAGCGCGTTCGCTCGAGCAGGCCAACGCCGAGGTCCTTCATGCGTGTGAGAGGATGCGGAGATTTCTCGCGGAGGAGCTTCTGGATGGCGCTCAAGGAGAGTTCGCTCTCGGTCGAGAGGTCTTCGCTCGTTTGCTTGCGGCGGAAGAGCACGTGTTCACGCCCATCGAAGAGATCCTGCAGCGGGGATGGCAGGAGTTGCGCGCGACCCAGCAGCAGATGCAGGAGATCGCGCGCCGGATCGCTCCCCACCGCTCGCTTCCCGATCTCCTCCGTCAGCTCTCGGAAGACCACCCGACGGCTGACGACTTGATCCCCTCCTACCGCCGGCGCTGCGAGGAAGCGAAACGCTTCGTCTTGGAGCGGGAACTGATCAGCATCCCCGAAGGGGACTGGCTAGAAATCACTGAGACGCCCCCCTTTTATCGGAGCCTCATCTTCGCTGCGCTCGATCCGCCGGGTCCCTTCGAGACCGCGCAACACCCGACGTTTTTCTACGTCACGCCGGTGGACGCCACGCATCCTCCAGATCGTCAGGACGCCTACCTGCGTGCGCACAATGTCTATGCTCAGGTCTCGACGATCATCCACGAGGCATATCCCGGTCATCACGTTCAGTCGCTCCATGTGAGGCGATGCCCGTCACTGGTGCGAAAGGTATTCGCGGCTGGGACATTCGTCGAGGGATGGGCGCACTACTGCGAAGAGATGATGCTGGATGAAGGGTTCGGGCGAGAGGATCCACGCCTCCGGCTCTTCCAACTCCATGAAGCGCTCTGGCGCATCGGCCGATTGATTACCGCCACGCTGATGCATATGGGGCAGCTCTCGCTCTCGCAAGCCATCCAGTTCCTTGTGCAAGAATGCTACCAAGAGCCGGAGAACGCGCGTCGCGAAGTGTGGCGATACACGCGCGATCCGCTCGTGCTCGTCTACTCATGGGGGAAGTGGCAGATTCGTGCTTTGCGCGAAGTCTATCGTCACGCGCGAGGAGACGCGTTCTCGCTCAGGGAATTCCACGATCGTTTGCTCGGATATGGGGAACCTCCAGTGAGCGCGCTGGAGACCATGATCCTGAACGGGATGCGAGGAGGACTATGAGAGCGAAGATCACTGACTTGCGAGAACTGGCGCAACGATTGCGACGCAATTGTGTCCGCATGACGACGGAGGCGGGATCGGGACATCCCACCTCTTGTCTTTCGGCCGCTGACCTTGTGGCCGCCGTCTTCTTCCATGCTCTTCGCTATGATGTCCGCAATATTCATAATCCGACAAACGATCGGTTCATCCTCTCGAAAGGTCATGCGGCGCCGCTGCTTTACGCCGCTTGGGCCGAAGCTGGAGCGATTCCGGCCGAGAAGCTCGCGACTCTCCGGCACGTGGAGAGCGAGCTGGAAGGTCATCCTACGCCGCGCTTCCCGTGGGCGGAAGTCGCAACGGGATCGCTTGGTCAAGGTCTTTCCATCGGCGTAGGCATGGCCTTAGCGGGAAAGTACCTGGACCGACTCGACTATCGTGTCTACGTCCTGCTCGGTGATGGGGAGACGGCGGAAGGAGCCGTTTGGGAAGCCATTGCGCTGGCGGCTTACTATCGGCTGAACAATCTCATTGCCCTCGTGGATGTGAACCGTCTCGGTCAAAGTCAAGCGACCATGTACGGCCATGATCTGGAGGCGTATGAACGGCGCTTTCGAGCCTTCGGATGGCACACGCTCGTCGTAGATGGGCACGACGTGGAAGCGATCACCCGAGCATTGGACGAAGCACGCCAGAGCGAGGAACGCCCCGTCGCCATCATCGCCAAGACGATAAAAGGGAAAGGCGTCTCCTTCCTCGAAGACAAAGAGGGATGGCATGGAAAACCCCTCAAGCGGGGTGAGGAGACAGAGCGGGCTCTGCGAGACCTTGGCGCTCCGGAACAGTGGCCGATCGAACGAATCGAGGCTCCCGCTGGGTTCGAGTTATCGCCTCCTCCGCCTCATCCCGATGGGATCCATGTCGCCGAGGCGATCCCTCCTGGCGAATCGTGGCCGCCGCCCACTTATCGCATTGGCGATCACGTCGCGACGCGCGAAGCCTACGGAACGGGGCTCGTGCGGGCTGGTCGCATGAATCCACGAATCGTTGCCCTAGATGGAGATACGAAGAATTCCACGTTCTCGGAGAAGTTCCAGCAGGCGTATCCCCACCGCTTCTTTGAGAAGTTCATTGCTGAGCAGAACATGGTGGGTGCGGCGATCGGACTTGCGGCGCGCGGTTACATTCCCTTCGCCTCCACGTTCGCCTGCTTCCTCACGCGGGCCTTCGATCACATCCGCATGGCTGGCATCTCGCGTGCGAACATCAAACTCTGCGGCTCCCACGCCGGCGTCTCCATTGGCGAAGATGGCCCCTCGCAGATGGGACTTGAAGATTTGGCCATGATGCGCGCAATTCCGGGATCCGTCGTTCTCTATCCCTCGGACGCGATTTCGACCGAGAGAGCCGTCGAGCTGGCCGCTGCCTACCGAGGTATCGTCTATATTCGCACGACGCGACCGAAAACGCCCGTCCTCTACCCGAACGAAGAATCATTCGCCATTGGCCAGTGCAAGGTCTTACGGCGAGACGCACGAGACCGGCTCACGATCGTAGCCGCCGGCATCACGCTCCATGAGGCCCTGCGGGCTCACGAAGAGCTGAAGAACCAAGGGGTCTTCGTCCGCGTGATCGATCTCTTCTCGGTCAAGCCCATGGATCGTGAGACCATATGTCGGATGGCTCGCGAGACTGGCGGAATCATTCTCACCGTGGAGGATCATTATCCGGAAGGGGGGCTGGGCGATGCCATCGCCGCAGTTGCTGCTGAAGAAGGCCTTCGGGTCGTGAAGCTCGCCGTGAACGATCTGCCGCGCTCGGGTAAACCCGAAGAGCTGCTCGATCATTATGGCATCAGCGCCCGTCGGATCGTGCAACGCGTACGTGAGTTAGTGGGATGATTGAACGCCAGTAGCGAGACGTCAAGACGGGAAACACCTTCGCGATGCCTCTTCCGGCATAAAGAGCGCCGGAACGACGCCCTCTTTCGGGGCCCTTCCGCGCGGGCTAGCTCCTTGACGAAGACAGCGCAAGCGACGTCTCTCGAACCAGGTCCTCCCCTACTCTCCTGCAATGGAGGGAAACGCTGAATTCTTTCGTCACGAAGCGAACGCGTGATTTGAAAAGACCGCTCGGCGAAGATACACTGAAAGTTCGGGAGGGGGCCATGAGGCGAGATCTCGCCAAGGAGTTCGGCCGCGCCTTGCGCGAGTTGCGTCAAGCGCGCCGACTCACGCAAGAGGCTTTGAGCGAGCGGGTAGAGATCTCCGTCGAATACCTTAGTCGAATCGAACGCGGGCTCCACAAGTCGCCGCCCTCATGGAGCGTCCTAGAGAGGCTTGGACGTGCGCTCGGAGTGGTGGTCGAGAAGCGCGGCATGAGCTGGACGATCAAACTCGCGGCTTGACGCCACGAGACGCAACGGCGAGCGGAGGATCCCTCTCTGAGGTGAAGATGCTGTCTTTTTCGTATCCCTTGCTGCTCTCACAGCCCATAGCCGGAACGGCTCACGTCGGCCTCGAAGAAAAGGCACGGGACAGCTCGATGCCGAACGGCATTACGGAGGCGAGGTGTTAGGAAGGGTGCTTCCCAATGGGAACGAGATGTTCAACGATCCCCCCAGCCGGCGATCGAGCACGCGATGAACCTCTGTGAGAAAATCCGTCGGATCGCTCGATTTGAGGACGTAGCTCTCGGCCAACCACGTGGTGTAGTCGTCCTGAAAAGACGCATAGGCCGTGAGGATGATGACGGGGACGCGCGCCGGATGGCTCGCGATTTGTTGAAGCAGCTCAAGCCCGCTCTGAGACCCCAATCGGATATCGAGAACGACGAGATCGAACGGCTCGGCGTTCAAAAGTCGCAAAGCCTCGGCTCCCGACGGAGCTTCGGCGACCTCATAGCCTTCATCGGCTAAGACGGCGGAATAAAAAAGGCGAATGCTGGGCTCATCATCTACGAGTAAGATCTTCGCCATGGCGACGTCCTCCTCTCACACAACAGCACGGACGCCACCTCACGGGGTAGCGCCATGTCGAATAGAAGCTTCCGATGAGCCCGCTTCGAATGGAGGATCGTACCGGCTAAGCCGAATACCGCCGCAATTGTTCGACTTCTTCAAGGAGCTGCTCTAAACGGGAGATCAGAGAATGGGTCTCCACCGAATCATCGCGCGCTTCCATGAGCCGACGAGCGAGCTGTAGGATCTCTTCATGTACTTGATCCCACCGGGCCCATCGCTCGCTCTCACTCTCCATCGTTTGGAGATCGCCCCCGACCATAGCCCCCTCCCCCCCGGCGATCTCTTGCCGCGCGAGGCCGCCACGCGATAATCTGCGCGGGCGCCTCGGCAGGTTCTTACAGCTCTGAAAAACCGTTCTGGAGTTTACCACGTCATGCGGCCGGATGACAGGACCTAATAGGTCGGGTCAGCTACTCGCCGTCTCGCCAGGGATTGCGCGACCGGCCCACCTACTTCCCTGCTTTCATTCCCAAAATGTCCCTTTCGTGACGGAGCAGAGCCTTCGCGTTGATCTTCTCGGATTTCCCCCGAGGTCACATTGACGAAGCCAGGAGCGGGCGAAGATAATCCTCACGTCATGACCGCATCGCGCTACCAACAGCTCATGAATCGCGCCTTTCGGCTGCTCTCGCGCAAGGCGCTCAGTACGGCCGAACTTCGCGCGAAGCTCCTGGAGAAAGCGCCGGAAGAAGAACAGCTCGTCGAGCAAGTCCTCGCCCGCCTGCGAGAACTCGGCTACTTAAATGACGGGCAACTGGCGAGCGATTACGCCCTCATGCGTCTACAACTCAGGCCGATGGGCCGACGGCGACTTCGCGAGGAGTTGCGCCGAAAGCGCTTACCCGAAGAAGCGATCGAATCGGCCCTGGAGCAAGCCTATCGTCACACCGACGAAGAATCTCTGATCGCGCGCGCTGTCCAGAAGTGGATGCGGACAAAGGGGAGACCCAGGACGACGGCGGAGGCGAAACGGCTCTTCGATCACTTGATGCGACTCGGCTTCGAGCACGAACACATCCACCGCGTGCTGAGAGAAATCTCGAAGGCCCCATTGGAAGAAGAATAAGACGCCCCCGCAGCTCAAAACTGAACCTGAGGAACGCGCGTCGCTTCTGGTGCAGCCTTGAAGTAGTCTTCGGCTCGCTCGAAACCAAAAAGCCGTGCGACGAGGACCGAGGGGAATCGAGATGTCGCGATGTTGTACTCTTGAACGGCCTGGATATAATCCCGGCGCGCGACGGCGATCCGATTCTCACTCCCCGCCAGTTCATCCATGAGCCGTTGGAACGTCTCGTTCGAGCGCAACTCAGGATACTGCTCGGCGAGCGAGAGCACCTGCACGCGCAACTGCGGCAGAAGCGTCTCGATCTGCGCATTCGCTTGCACGCGCTCCTCAGGCGTCGCATCGGGCTTCAGGAGTCTCGCTCGCGCTTCTGCGATGCGGGTGAAGACCTCTAGCTCTTGCTTCGTGATCCCGCGGACCGTGTTCACGAGATTCGGGATCAGATCGGCGCGCCGCTGCATTTGATTTTCCACTTGTGACCAGTGGCTGCGCACGGCCTCGCGTTTTGCAACCAGGCTGTTGTACGTCGAGATGGAGTAGCCGCCGAAGATGAGGATCACCGCGCCGAGGATGACGCCCACGATGAAGGTGCGGCGGCGCCGCTCAGCTCGCGCGCGAGCCAACTGCTCTTGCTCGCGAAGATAGACCTGGCGGAATTCCTCGCGCGTTCCGGATTCCGGTCCTAACCATTCGCTCATGGTCGCACCTCCAAATGGTCAACTCGCTCAATGACGGTTCGAATGGCCTCCACATAGGCGGCGAAGAGCCGATCGGCTTCCTCAAGTGGAAGCGACCGCTTCGCCTGTCGAAGATCAAGGATTGTTTGAAACGGCGTCACATCGAGCGAGAGCGTCTCGCCCAACCGTTGCACGACTTCCTGCCGCTTCAGGGGTGGTTCGGAGATCCCAAAGAGTCGGAGAACATGTCGGAAGAGGACGACGAAGCTCACGATCGAATCTGCCATGAGGGCCGTCACCCGCTCGGCGCTATGGCTCGCCGGAATGTAGAGCTCCCGCAGTCGGATGAGCTTCCCCCGCAATTCGTATTCGAGCTGGTGGCGAAGGTGAACCGTCGGGACATCGAGACCCAGGAAGGGATCTTCGCCATAGAGGACGCGATGAGCCGCGCTCATGTCGAGGAACTCCATTGGGAAGACATCTGACGCATCTGCCATCTCCTCTCGCGTGAAGTACAACGGCAACGGATGTCCGCGCGCCTGCCAGTCTTCGATCACCGGACGGGCGGCTCGAAGATCCTCCGGAGCGATCGTCTGCAGGACGACGAGGACATTATAGTTCGATCGTTCGGGATCGAAGTCTCCCGTTACGGCCGATCCATAAAGCACGACGGAGACAAGC
>JANWYV010000049.1 GCA_025055075.1 Blastocatellia bacterium | reverse complement strand
CCAGCGCCTTCTGTCGCTCGCCCAGAGTGGCGTACACCACGCCGATGTTGGTGAGCGTCGTGGCCTCCTCCGCCCGATCCCCGACGGCGCGATGGATAGCCAGTGCCTGGTTGTAGTACTCCAGCGCCTTCTGTCGCTCGCCCAGATCGGCGTACACCCTGCCGATGCCGGTGAGCGTCGTGGCCTCCCCCGCCTGATTCCCGACGGCGCGAAAGATGGGCAACGCCTGATTGAGGTACTCCAGCGCCTTCTGCCGCTCGCCCAGAGCGTTGTACACTGCGCCGATGCCGATGAGCGTCGCGGCCTCCATCGCCCGATCCCCAACGGTGCGAAAGATGGGCAACGCCTGATTGAGGTACTCCAGCGCCTTCTGCCTCTCCCCGATTTGATGCGCAATGATGCCGGCCAAAAGTAGACACATCGCCTCTTGCGAACGCTCGCCCAGAGCGTGGTAAAGCCGAGCTGCCTCTTCGTATTTAGCAAGCGCTCGACGTAATGACTCAGCCGTCTCCTGCATATTAAGCAGCACGGCTTCGGCAAATGCCCGTTCGGCGGCCACGCGAGTTCGATCTTGTTCATTGGCCGGCCGTAGCTCCGCGAGGCGAATCGCATAGCGCCCTTTTGGCGCATCCTTCTCTAGCGGCGCCACCTCGATCCGATAGGCTCCGGTCACATCGGCCACGTGCGAGACGATCTCCTCGCCTTGCGTTCCCGTCGAGCTGTCCATCTCGACGATCTGTTGGCCGTCAGGTCCGAAGAGCCGCACGACGACATCAATCCCCTGTTGGACGACGGTCACGCGCGCGTATTGTCCGGCAGCGAGCGTCAACCGATAGACGTGCGCTTCGCCTCCGCTCAACTCGCGTTCCACGGGCGCGCCGGGGACAAGCTCTTCCACCGACGGCGCTGCCTTCGCCGATTCCTGCGGCGCTTGATGCCACAGGCTCGAACGATCGGAACGAGGCGCGGCTTCGACGAAGGCCGGCGAAGCCCCGATCGCGAGCGACAGCGCGCGCGGGAAACGATCAAGCGCAGTCCCGACGAGGGCCAAACTCACGAAACCGGCGATGACCGCGGCTGATCTCTCTTTGGCCGACATCGCTCACCTCCCAAAAACGATCATGCCTCCCACCTGACGCGCAGGTCGGAGAAATGCGCCTTTTGGCCTGAGACGCCATGTCGGGAAACCCGATCCCCACGATCCCTCCCCTCGCATCCTGCCGGACGGCTCCCCGACATTACGTGCTCCCGCAGAGCCGACTCCGGCTCGGCACATTATCTCTCTTCTCGCCGTCCAATGCAATATCCGATTCACCGCTCCTGGAAGCGGCTATGGTCACACTCCCGTTGCGCAGTCGGCTTCTTCTGCAGGCCTACGACTTCGATCGCGGATGATGAGCGATCACGGTTCCTGGACGCGGATTTGCTGCGGGTCCTTGAGCACGATCTGTGGGACTCCCCGATAGCTTTCGATCTTTCCCGTGACGCACACGCGCTTGCCCTTGTATTCCACCTCGGGCTTTCCAAACTTCGCTCGATCGCTGCCCCAGATCACGACGGTGAACACCTGATCGGGATAGGGCCGCTCGAAGTTCAAGAAGGTTGGACTGCCGCGACTGACGGCGGCATATCGCGCGCTGACGACGGTGCCGCAGACAGTGGCCTCTTTCCCGATGTACTCCTTCGCCATCGTCGCCTCGATGACAGGAGGCGAGGATTGCTGGCCGTAGATGCTGATGAATGCGAGGATTGAGATGAGACATGCGATGTGCTTCCTCATAGGGCCTCCTCCGATCAAAGATCGCGCGAGGACGAGCCTCGCCTCGAATGTCGCATCGGCAGTGGTCATCCCACAATCGCCGCCGGATCGGCAATGGGGAGAACCGGCTGCGGAATCCAAAACTGGGAATGCGCGCCGCCGAGTGGAGGCGAGACGCCGATCGGAAAGATCGGCGCAGAGCGATCCGGCATGTGGCCGCGAGCTTCGATCCGATCACCAGCGTCTTTGCCTCCCCAATTTTTGCTCTTTCTTCTTGAGCTGGCGATTCAGAGCAATCTCAAGTCTATGACCTGCAGCAAACACGGTGACACCTGTGGCACGTCCTCCCGGGCCTGACAACGGACGCAGAGCCGCGCCGAAGGCAGCGCGCGCAGCCGTTCGATCGGGATGGGGTTGTGACAGCGCATGCAGATGCCATACTCATCGGCGTCGAACCGACGAAGGGCGTCCTCAATCGAAGCGAGCTTTGCTTTGAGAGAAATGCTTCGTTGAATTGCTGCCTCGCGCGCGAAAGAGAACTCGGATTTTTGGATTCGGAGATTCACGTCCTGAAGCTCCTCGCGGAGGCGATCTCGCTCTTCAATTAACCGGGCGCGTAACTCTTGGCGCTCGTCCTCGGTGAGGCGGGCTTGTGGGGAGGGTTCCGTTTTGGCAGGGAGGTGCACGGAGGCCGCGGGAGGTGACGGGGAAACCGCTGGAGAAGTTCGGGCGCTCGGATCGGAAGCGATGGACGCTGAAGAGCGGAAGGGCGCGCGAGAGCGATCGGGTGGGGACACATCCGAAAGCGTCGGGAGATCCGCCGCTTTTACGGACTCGCCTGCTTTGATGCGCTCGGCCATTCGAATGATCTCGTCAGCGAGCGAATGCGATGGCGCGTTTTTGTCTCGGCGATCCTCGTCTTCCCAATCGGAGAATCGCCTTCGCGGGTGGATGCCCAATCGTTCCAACTCCTGCACGACGCGCTGCAGGGTGGTTTCGCGATCGCGGTAGAACTCCGACCCTCGGATGCGGATGAAGCGCCAGCCCAATCGTTCCAAGATGGCTTGCCGCTGGAGGTCTTTGGGGATCTGCTCGATCGGATGATAGCGATCGCCATCGCACTCGATGGCGACGCGCCCGGACTCGTCCTCGACGACCAGATCAATGCGATAGCAGCCGACGACCCATTGCGCGCGCACGCGATAGCCCCGTTGGGTGAGCCATTTCAACACCTCGCGCTCGAAAGGCGATTCGGTTCGCGCGGCTTCCACGTCAGCGCGGCGCAACAGCCCTTCGGGATTCGTGAAGGCTTGCCGGGCGAACTCGATCAACTCTCGGCGCAGATCTCCTTCCTTGAGGTCAACGGCGGGATCGAGCGAGTAGACGATCCAGAGTTGATCTCGCGCTCGGCTGGCCGCTACGTTGAAGCGTTGTTTGAACCGCTCATCGTTTCTCAGGGGAAGCGGGCCTTCGGGTCGCGGACTATCTACCAGGGAGATGAGAACGACGTCGCGCTCATCGCCCTGGAACTGCGCCGAGTTGCCGCAGAGGAATCGCCGTGTCTCCAACTCT
>JANWYV010000048.1:0-15000 GCA_025055075.1 Blastocatellia bacterium | reverse complement strand
CCAGAGGTCTTCGGGCATCTGGGTGGCCTGACCGCGTGCCTTTTGCTTAATGAGCCGGCTAGTTCGTGTGTGCGGCAAGGCTAAGCCGGAAAGGCGGAGCCGTAGCGAAAGCGAGTCCGAATAGGGCGTCAGAGTCGCACACACGAGACGCGAAGCGGGATGATCTACCCCTGGCCAGGGTGAAGCCGCGGTAACACGCGGTGGAGGCCCGAACCGGTGTTCGTTGAAAAGGGCTCGGATGAGCTGGGGGTAGGGGTGAAAGGCCAATCAAATTCCGTGATAGCTCGTTCTCCCCGAAATAGCTGTAGGGCTAGCCTCGGGTGAATACCACGGGTGGTAGAGCACTGGATGGGCTAGGGGGCTTACCCGCCTACCAAACCCAACCAAACTCCGAATGCCCGTGAGTCATGCCCGGGAGTCAGACTACGGGGGCTAAGCTCCGTGGTCAAGAGGGGAACAGCCCAGACCGTCGGCTAAGGTCCCCAAGTGCCGCCTAAGTGGGAAAGGATGTGGAGTCGCGATGACAGCCAGGAGGTTAGCTTAGAAGCAGCTATCCTTTAAAGAGTGCGTAACAGCTCACTGGTCGAGGCGACTCTGCGCCGACAATCCAACGGGGCTCAAGGCGGTCACCGAAGCCACGGAATCGAGACGAGCTGCGGCTCGTCCTCGGTTGGTAGGGGAGCATTCCGGTTGCCTGTGAAGCCGCACCGTGAGGGCGGATGGAGGCCCCGGAAGAGACTCTGCCGGCATAAGTAGCGATAACGCGGGTGAGAACCCCGCGCGCCGAAAGCCTAAGGTTTCCTCTGTGAAGTCAGTCTGCAGAGGGTTAGCCGGTGCCTAAGGCGAGGCCGAAAGGCGTAGCCGAAGGGAAGCAGGTGAATAGTCCTGCGCCACCTTCCGTGCGCTAGGAGCCTGGGGGGACGCCGAAGGATAGGCCGGTCGGGTGATGGATGTCCCGATTCAACCCGGTAGGTGGAGGGGGTAGGCAAACCCGCTCCCTCGCTAACACCGAGAGGGGATGACGACCCCGTTAGGGGGAAAGCGGCCGAGTCCATGCGGCCAGGAAAAGCCTCGGTGGCGAGCGCGGAAGGTGACCGTACCGCAAACCGACACAGGTAGGCGAGGAGAATATCCACAGGCGCATGTGTGATGGCTCGGTCAGGAACTAGGCAAATTGGCCCCGTAACTTCGGGAGAAGGGGTGCCCACGTTAGGTGTAGGAGCTCGCCTCCGAAGCCGAGGTGGGTCGCAGTGAAGAGCGCCACGCGACTGTTTACTAAAAACACAGGTCTCCGCAAACTCGTGAAGAGGATGTATGGGGGCTGACGCCTGCCCAATGCCGGAAGGTTAAAGGGAGGGGTTAGCCTGGACTCGTTCCGGGCGAAGCTCCGAACCGAAGCCCCGGTGAATGGCGGCCGTAACTATAACGGTCCTAAGGTAGCGAAATTCCTTGTCGGGTAAGTTCCGACCTGCATGAATGGCGTAACGACGTGGCGACTGTCTTGCCGAGCTGCACAGCGAACTTGTGGTCCCGGTGAAGACGCCGGGTGCCCGCACCAAGACGGAAAGACCCCGTGGACCTTAACTGCAACCTGTCACTGAATCTGGGTTTGGTCTGCGCAGGATAGGTGGGAGGCTATGAACCTGTCCTTTCGGGGGCAGGGGAGCCGCCGGTGAGATACCACCCTGATCAAATTCGGGTTCTAACCTGCCACCCTGAATCGGGTGGAGGGACAGTGATAGGGGGGTAGTTTAACTGGGGCGGTTGCCTCCTAAACGGTAACGGAGGCGCCCAAAGGTCGGCTCAAGGCGTTTGGAAATCGCCTGCAGAGTGTAAGGGCATAAGCCGGCCTGACTGCGAGACACACACGTCGAGCAGAGGCGAAAGCCGGGCCTAGTGATCCGGTGGTCCCGCGTGGAAGGGCCATCGCTCAACGGATAAAAGGTACCCCGGGGATAACAGGCTGATCGGGGCCAAGAGTTCACATCGACGCCCCGGTTTGGCACCTCGATGTCGGCTCATCGCATCCTGGGGCTGAAGAAGGTCCCAAGGGTTGGTCTGTTCGCCCATTAAAGCGGTACGTGAGCTGGGTTTAGAACGTCGCGAGACAGTTCGGTCCCTATCTGGTGTGGGCGCAGGAGACTTGAGGGAATCTGGCCTCAGTACGAGAGGACCAGGCTGGACCAGCCTCTGGTGTACCGGTTGTCACGCCCGTGGCAGCGCCGGGTAGCTAGGCTGGGCAGGGATAACCGCTGAAGGCATCTAAGCGGGAAGCCCGACCCAAGATAAGGTCTCCCTGAAGGGCCCTGGTAGACGACCAGGTTGATAGGCCGGAAGTGTAAGCGCCGCAAGGCGTTGAGCTGACCGGTACTAATCGCCCGTTCGGCTTGACCACAAGATGCGCTGGAGAGCAAACGAAATCGCGTCTTCTGGCGCGAAAGTGTGGCGCATGTCGGGCTCTCCTTCAATTGGGAATTTTCGAGGGTTTTTCCCTGGTGGTCATACCGGCGGGGAAACACCCGTTCCCATCCCGAACACGGCCGTTAAGCCCGCCAGGGCCGATGATACTGCGCTGGAAACGGCGTGGGAAAGTAGGTCGCTGCCAGGGAAGTGCGTTCAAGAGCCGCCGAATGAATGCTCATTCGGCGGCTTTTTTATTTGCGCGCTCGTATGAGCGAAGATCTCACCATCTTTCGACGTGCAGTTGCATTGTTCACGAAAGCGGCCGAGGCCAGTCGTCAGCGCGATCACGCGCGTGCACGGGAGCTGCTGCAGCAAGCCGCGCGCCTTTATCGTGATTTAGTGCAGCAAGCCACTTCGCCCGATCAACGCGTGAGGGCCTCTCGTGGTCTCGGAGCGGCGCTCTTTCATCTCGCCATCGAGGCCTTGTATGTGGCGCGTCCCGTTGAGGTCCTCGACGCCGCTCAAGAGGGATACGCCCTCATTGCGCAATATGGTCTGCAACCCGCGCGGCAGTTGGCGAAGCTCAATGCTATTCGCGCCCTAGCGCTACTTGATCTGCAGCGCCTTTCAGAGGCGCTGCACGCCGTGGAAGCGGCTTTCGAAGACTTGCTCAAGGAGAAGGATTCAATTGTGCGCGCGGAGATGGCTGTCCGCTTCACGTGGCTGAAGGGGATGATTCTCTCTGCCCTCAGTCGGCACGAGGAGGCATTGGAGCATTTGGAGCGCGCTTATGCCCACTTTCAGAATTGCGGGCAGTATAACTTCTGGCATTTCGTCGGCATGGCCGAGGCGCTCATGGCTGTCGGGCGGCGCGAAGATGCCCTCGCGTTCTATCGGATCGGCGTCGACTATTTGAAGCAGAGTGGTGCCTTCGTCCCGTTTTCGGTGTTTCGCGTGGAGATGTTGGTCTCGGTGTGAATCATCTGCAATCCGTTCATCAGGCGATGGACTCGCGGTGCTCCCTCTCGGGATCCGACTGACGTCGCCGCCGGCGATTTCGTTCCATCCACTCATAGAGGAGGGGGAGGACAAAGAGCGTCAGCATCGTGGAGCTGACCAATCCGCCGATGACCACTGTGGCCAAGGGGCGTTGCACTTCTGCGCCTGGAGCCGTTGAGGTCGCCATGGGGACGAAGCCCAGACTAGCGACCAACGCCGTCATTAAAACGGGGCGCAAGCGCATCGCCGCACCCTCCACAACTGCCTGTCGTAATGAAGCGCCGTGCTCGCGGAGTCGGTTGATGGCGCTCACCATGACCAATCCGTTTAAGACGGCGATGCCAAACAGCGCGATGAAGCCGACGGCTGCCGAGAGGCTCACGTTCAAGCCGCGCAGCCAAAGTGCTGCGACGCCACCGACGAGCGCAAAAGGAAGATTGACCATGATCAGAAGCGCGCGAGGCAGGTCATCGAAGGACGCAAATAGAAGCAGGAAGATCAGGAAGACCACCAAGGGGACGACCAGGCGAAGCCGCCGCATGGCGCGCTGTTGATTCTCGAATTGTCCTCCCCATGCGAGGTAGTAGCCTGGGGGAAGGCGCAGCTCGTGCCGGAGGCGTTCTTGGGCTTCTTCGACGAATCCCCCTAAGTCGCGGCCGCGCACATTGGCTTGGATCACAATACGACGCGTCGCATTCTCGCGATTGATGATTTCGGGGCCTTCAGCCGTCGTGATCCGAGCCAGTCGGGCGAGCGGCACGCGTTCCCCGGCTGGGGCTTGCAGCAGAAGCTGACCGATCGTCTCCGGATCGCGGCGATGGGCCTCCGGCAGGCGCACAAGAACGTCTACGCGCGGGGCGCTGAAGATCGCATTCCCGTCGGGATTCCTCGAACCCTCGCGCGACGCAGCATCGGCGATGATCTGCGTAGCGACTTTTCCTCCGATGGCCGTCTCCACAAGGTGCGCGATGTCGTCCACCGAGATGCCGAAACGCGCCATCTCCGCTCGGTTCAGCTCCAAGCGCAACTCGCGCGCGCCAAGCAGGGGTTCGATCTGAACATCGGCGGCTCCAGGGAGGCGTTCCAGAAGGCGTCGGATGGTCTCGGCCAGTTCTAACAGCATCTCCGGATCTTGGCCGAAGAGCTTCACGGCGACGTCTGAGCGCACACCGGAGACGACTTCGTCCAAGCGCATCGCCAGCGGCTGCGTGAAGTTATAGGTGACGCCGGGAATCTCCCGTAATCGCCGATCCATGGCTTCGATCAATTCCTCCCGCGTCCGCGCCGTGCGCCACATCTGGCGCGGCTTCAGCAGCACGTAGACATCGCCCTGATACATCCCCATGGCCTCCGTCGCGAGATCAGGGCGTCCGATCTTGGTCACAACCGTCTCGACTTCAGGGAATTCCAGAAGGAGGCGTTCGATGCGGCCAGCGACCTCCGCCGATTCGCTCAAGGAGATCGAGGGAAGGCGGCGCGTCTCGATGAGCAGGGCGCCTTCGTCCAATTCGGGCATGAATTCCGTTCCCAGGCGCGAGAGGACGAACAGTGCGAGCGCGACCAGAAGCACGGCTGCGCCGATGGTCAGGCGACGGAACCGCAGGGTTCTGAGCAACGCGCGCCGATATGCCTGTCGCACTCGCTCGAAGAAGCGGTCGTGTCTAGGCGCGCTCATCCGAGCCCCCAGCAAGCTGCCGAGTGCCGGAACGAACGTGAGGGCCAGAATCAGCGAGGCGAAGATGGCCAAGCTGACCGTCAGCGCCATGGGCCGAAACATACGTGCTTCCATCCCCTGCAAGGCGAAGATCGGCCAGTAAACCGCCAGGATGATGAAAACGCCGAAGACCATCGGGCGCGCCACTTCCAACGTGCTCTCGCGCATGAGTTCTGTCGCCGACGCCCTCTGTAATGGGCCATTACTGTGCAGCGCGCGACGTCGCACGAAGTTTTCGATCACGACAACGGCCCCATCCACGAGCAGGCCGAAATCGATCGCCCCTAAGCTCATCAAGTTCGCCGAAAGCCCCAAAGCGCGCATCCCGATGAATGCCGCGAGCATCGAGAGGGGGATGACAGCGGCCACAATCAGGGCCGCGCGCAGGTCATGCAGGAAGAGGACGAGTACGAGGAGGACTAAGAGCCCGCCTTTGATGAGGTTCGTCGCCACAGTGCGCGTCGTCCGTTGAATCAGCTCCGTTTGATCGTAGAAGGGCACGATCCGCACCCCGGGGGGGAGCGTCCGCTCGATCTCGCGCACGCGTTCTTTGATCCGCTCGATGACGCGCTTGGAATTTTCGCCCTTGGTCATGATGACCATGCCGGAGACCACTTCGCCCCTCCCATTCTTGGTCACGGCGCCATGGCGAAGCGCCGGCCCCACATCTACGGTCGCCACGTCCGCCACGCGCACGGGCACGCCGGCTTTGGCCGTGATGATCACGTTGCGGAGATCATCGGCTGATTGCAAGCGGCCCAGGCCTCGAATGAGATAGGCTTCGGCTCCTCGCTCGACGTACCCTCCGCCAAAGTTCGCGTTGCTGCGGGCGATGGCTTCATAGACTTCGCGAAGCGTCAGGCCATAGGCGAGCAAGCGTTCCGGATCCACCAAGACGTGATACTGGCGGATGAATCCCCCCCAGGAGTTCACTTCGCTCACGCCGGGGAGAGTGCGAAGCTGCGGTCGGATCACCCAATCGTGGAGCGTCTTCAGCTCCATGAGGCTGTAGCCCTCGCCCTCGACCGTGTACTGATAGATTTCGCCGAAAGCCGTCGCGACGGGACCGAGCGTCGGCTCGACGCCCTCGGGAAGTCGAGCCTTGACCTCTTGCAAGCGTTCGGCCACGCGCTGTCGTGCGAAGTAGATGTCCACGTCATCTTCGAAGACGACCGTGACCATCGAGAGGCCGAATTTCGAGATCGAGCGCACTTGTTCGGTGCGGGGCAGCCCCATCATGGCGCTCTCGATGGGGAAGGTGATCAACTGCTCGACTTCGGCCGGTGCCAGGCCCGGCGCTTCCGTCACGATGTTGACTTGGATGTTCGTCAGATCCGGGAAGGCATCCACCGGAAGCGTGCTGAGGGCCCAGAGGCCGATCCCGGCCACAAACAGCGTCAACGCCAAGATGAGCACACGCTGTTGCAGGGAGAAGTGGATCAGAGCGCGAATCATCGTGACCTCGTGCGCGCGTCGTTCATGGAGGCGGGGAAGCGATTCACGGCTCCTCCTGAATCACGGCCTTCAGCAATTCGGATTTCAACCAGAAGCTGCCGCGCGTGACGATGCGCTCGCCTTCGCGCAGGCCGCCAGTCACCTCGACGAATTCGCCGTCGGGCAAGATGGCGGAGAGACCCAGCTGAACGCGCCGTTTCTCGAAGCGACCGGGCGCGATCTCCACGAAGACGACGGATTCACCGCCGATCTCCTGCACGGCTTCTCGAGGGATGGCGAGCTGTGGTGCGGTCGTGCCCAGGGCGATGAGGATGGTGGCATACATCTCGGGACGCAATCGTTGTTGCCGATTCTGGACAACGCAACGGACGCGAACTGTGCGCGTCTGTGGATCGAGCACCTCACCGATGTGAGCGACGTGACCTGGAAAGCGCTCTTCGGCGAAAGCCGCGACGGAGATGAAGGCCGGCTGGCCCAGACGAATGCGCGCTGCCTGAGGCTCGGGGACTTCGGCGATCACCCAGAGCGTCGAGAGATCGGCGATGGTCAGAAGATCCATCGAAGGGGTGACGACCATTCCCACGGTCGCGCGTCGTTCGAGCACGACTCCATCAATAGGGGCGCGAATGAGGACTTCATCGCTCGGTTCCGGCCATGCGCCTAAGTGGTGCAAGAATTCTTCCGCACGACGTAGTTCGGCACGCGCTTGCTCGAGTTCAGCTTCAGCGGCCACCACATCGGCTGCCGCGCGCAGTTGCTCGCGACGGGAGATCGCTTTGGCTTCCAAGAGCCGATTCGCGCGCTCCAGCTCAGCTTGCGCGTAAGCGAGCGCTTTCTCCGCACGCGCGACTGCCGCTCGCGCCTTCTCGTAATCGCTGCGCGCTGCCGCCAGCTCGTGGCTGTGCAGCGCGAGCACAGGCTGTCCGGCCTTCACGCGGTCTCCCACTGTCGCCAGAACGCGCGTGACGCGCCCTTCGACCGGAGCGCCGATGCGCACGGCTCGATCCTCATTGATCTGCACGCGCCCGGTCGCGCGAAGCTCCTGCGGGAGGGGACGTCGCGCGACCGTAGCGATGTGGATCTCACCCCGCGCTAGCGCTTCCGCGGAGACGACCACTGTGTTCAGCGCCACGGTCGCATCCGATCTCGGATCGGCCAGCGTCGGCGTGGCGTCTCGCTCCGAGGGAGAAAAGACATGTCGCATGGCCAGTCCGGCAGCCAGGCCCGAGGCGACTAACAGTAGGAACAATATCCAGCGTCGGCTTATGCCTCGTGCGCGGTGTCCTTTGAAGATCACGACTCTCATCTCCTCTCACGACGATGGGCGCGAAGCCTCAGAGAGTGAGGTCGGGACGGATCCCCCTCGGGGGAGACGTTCCAGTCCCGTCGCGCGCTCCAATTCGCGAAGGGCGCGGCGATACTCGAAGAGCGCTTGGAGATAAAGTTCGCGCGCCGCTGTGTGCGCCCGTTGGGCTTCCAGGAGGACGAGGAGATCGGCCGCGCCCTCCTGATAGGCGGCTAGGGCGACGGCACGCGCGTCTTCGGCGCGCTGCAGGAAGTCGCGGCGCAAGCTCTCGACCTGTTCGGTGGCGATTTCGACGGCGCGTCGTGCGGCCGCAAGTTCAGCCAAGATCTCTCCTCGCACGAGCCGCCATTCGGCTTCCGCCCATCGTCGTTCGGCTTCCGCGCGTTCGATCTGTCCCTGATTCCGGTTGAAGATGGGCAGTGGCACGCTCACGGCCCCGTAGAGCGTGTTGTTCGGACCATGGCGCTTGTATCCGAACGAGGCGACAAGATCGGGTTTGGCGCGCGCCCGTTCCAACTGCCAGGACGCATGCGCGCGTTCCAGTTCCGCTCGAGCGCGCACGGCCTCGGGCCGCTCCAAGGCAGCGCGTTCCAGCTCTTCGATACGCACGTGCACGGGCTCGAACGTCAGCTCCTCGCGCAACTCAAAGGTCTGATCGAATGAAGTCGCCCCCATCGCGCGAAGGAGTGCGATCTTCGCCTGCTCGTATTCGAGCTGTGCTTGCCGCATGGCGAATTCCGCGCGCTGCGCCTCCAGGCGCACTTTGATCAGATCGCCTTCGGCCGTGTACCCTTCGGCGACGCGCACTTCGTTATACCGCACGATCTGCCGGAAGGTTTCAAGATTTTCGCGGGCCAGCTCCCAGCGCGCACGCTGCAACAGGGCGCGTTCATAAGCGAATTTCACTTCCGCCAGAACATGCCGCTCGACTTGCTGCGCGGCGGCTTCGGCAATGCGAATCGTCCACTCGGCCACTTCCATCCGCCGCTCTCGCTTCTGACCGATCTCGATCGTCTGCGAGAGGAATGCGAACCACTCCGCTTCGAGGCTCGATGGCGTGAAGTTCTCGCCGCTGAACGTGAACGTTGGATTCGGGCGCAAGCGCGCCGTCACCGCTTCGCTGTGAGCCATGCGGACCTGCTCCCGCGCCGCTTGCAGGCGTGGGTGCCATCGCCGCGCGTACTCTATGGCCGCCGCGAGCGTGAGCGCAGTGGGCACACGGGGCGTTTCCATCGGCGATATCCGCGGGGGCTCCGTGAGCTCTTGCGCATGGGCGAGGAAGAGCGACGCGCGCCCACCGCTCCCCAGGGCGAATCCCGCCAAACTGATGAGAACGAAAATCCCGATCCTCTTCATGCTCTTCTGAACCTCCGCATCGTAGAGAGGCAGCTCATGCGAGGCATCATTATAGCAAACTCGCCCCTTGGCGCGGGCGATCCCCAAATGCTCCATATCAGTTACTCCCGCGATCGCGGAGGCATTTAACTTCCCTTGACGGCACGTCATGCGGTAAACTCTATCGCCACTAAGAGACGGCGGGCATTACGTTTCAGGAGGCCGAATATGACGGAACACGAGCAATCGCACGACGTCTTGGGCGCGGAGGAGGAGCGTCCTCCTCTTGGCCCTCTCAGCCGAGCCATCGGCATCATCTTCTCTCCCACGGAGACCTTTGCCGATATTGCTCGACACCCGACGTGGGCGTTCATCCTGATCGTGACGATCGCACTCTCATCCGCCGCTCTCTTCCTCTTGCAATTTCGCATCCCGAACATCGAGACGCGCTACAAGGAGCTGATTCGACAGCAGATCGAGGAAACGTTGGAGAAGCGAGGGGCGGCCAAGCCCCCCCAAGAAGCCTTGGACCGACAGGTCGAGATGCAAGCGCGCTTGTTCCGGTTTCTCCCGCTCTTGCCCGTCGGGGCCATTCCCATTGTCGCCCTTTTTCTGGCCGGGGTCTTCTTCTTGGGGCTATTGCTGCTGCAGGCTGAGACGACGTTCAAGAAGACCTTCTCGGTCGTGAGCTGGTCTTACGGTGTGACCTCAAGCATAGGTGCGCTCTTGAGCCTCATCGTCCTCTCGCTTCGCGATCCGGAGTTGCTCGATCCCACGAATCCCGAGGGATGGGTGACGACCAACCTCGGCGCGATGCTCGGCCTCTCCGCGGAGAAGACGCATCCGGCGCTCTTCGCGTTCTTGACCTCGCTCGATATTTTTACGATCTGGTTCCTCGTCTTGGCCGCAATTGGATTCTCGGCTATCTCGCGTAAGCTCTCGGTGCGGAAATCGGCCGTTTTGGTCTTCGCGCTGTGGGGCGTGTGGATCGCGGGAAAGGCCGCGTGGTATGCGTTCACGATGCGCTGAGGGGAGGCGCGCCGTCGGAGCGCGTGGACGGGAGCGGAGAGAGCGTCACAGGATCTGACCATCTCGCTCACGGGAGGTAGCGGGAAATGTCGCAGGTTGTGGAAACCGGCCGCTTGACGCTGGAGAAGCGCCTGCGCATGTATCAGGCGCGCGACGCCATTATCGATCGCCTGAATCCGGAGGCGAGTCAGCTCATTGATCTGGATAAGTTCTTGAGAGCCGCGACCG
This sequence comes from Blastocatellia bacterium, assembly GCA_025055075.1. Lineage (NCBI taxonomy): Bacteria > Pseudomonadati > Acidobacteriota > Blastocatellia > Blastocatellia bacterium. The sequence goes on along the minus strand of JANWYV010000048.1, from coordinate 4,531 downwards.
ATGAGTTGGGAAAGCTGATGGAAGTGGATCGGTGCCATCTGGTCGCGCGTTCGCAGGCGGGAGAGTTGCGCATCGAGTACGAATATCGCGCTGATCCGGACATCCCCTCGATGCTGGGGATGAAGATTCCCGTGGATTTATCGGCGCTGGAGGGACGCGTGGATCTCACCCGTCCGATCGCCATTGATGATACGGCCTCGCTGCGGTTGGATCCTGTCTTGGCGCGAATTGTGGAACTGACCCAAACGCGCTCGCTATTGATCGTTCCCGTCGTGCGCAAGTCGGAAGTGCTCGGGCTGATCGGACTGCATCACTGTCGTCGTCAGCATCAGTGGTTGCCTGAGGAGATCAGTTTCATCGAATCCATCGCCCGGCAGGTCGCCATTGGATACGAATACACACGGCTCTACATGGAGAAGGAGAAGGAGGCTACGATCACGCGCGCGCTTTTGGAGATCGCCAACGAGATCAATCGGAGCGGGGACTTACTGGAGGTCGCGGCCCTCGTCATGGATCGCGCGCTGGAATTGGTGGGGGCAGACGTTGGAGGCTTAGCCGTCTTGGACGCGGCGGGTGTGCGCTTGGGGTTGGATACGGTGCGCGGGCGAGCGGCTCATATGCTCTCGGTGACGGAGATCGCGCTGGAACGGTATCCCGTCCTGCAACGCGCTTTCGCCGAGAGACGCGCGTGTCGTGTGGAAGCCACTGAAAGTGACGCGGCTCGGGCTTTCTTGCATGATGTGCTCGGCGGCGCGCAGCTCGCGCTGTTGGTCCCCATTCTGATCAAAGACCGTGCCTTCGGAGCCCTCCTTCTGGCGTGGCAATCGCCGGCGGTCCGCGTGACCGTCCATGAGATTGGGCTCGTCGAAGGGATTGCCAACCAGATCGCCCTGGCGCTGGAGAAGGATCAATTGAGTGCAGAGGTCGTGCGCTTGCGTCAGGAATTGCGAGGGGCGCAGGCGACATTGCCGATCATCGGCGTGAGCGACAAGATCAAACGCTGTATCGAGATGGCCTTGCACGTCGCCGACAGCTCGACGACCGTGCTCTTGCAAGGGGAATCAGGCGTGGGGAAGGAGCTGATCGCCGATCTCATTCATTACAACAGTCGCCGCGCGGATAAGCCATTTGTCAAAATCAATTGCGGGGCACTGCCCGAAGCCTTGCTGGAGACAGAGCTGTTCGGACATGAACGCGGCGCCTTCACCGACGCGCGCGCGCGCCGCATCGGAAAATTCGAGGAGGCCAACGGCGGTACGCTCTTTCTGGACGAGATTGGGGAATTGAGCCCGAGCGCGCAGGTCAAGCTCCTGCGCGTGCTCCAAGACGGCGAGTTCACGCGCATCGGGGGGAATCAGGTCATCAAGACCGATGTGCGCATCATCGCCGCCACGAATGTGGACCTGCAGAAAGCTGTCGAGGCGGGGAGGTTTCGGCTCGATCTCTTCTACCGCCTGAACGTCTATCCCATCTACATCCCCCCCTTGCGCGAGCGCCGCGAGGACATTCGGCCGCTGGTCATCCATTTCATCAAGCTGTACCAGAAGAAGTCGGGCAAGCGCGTGACGGGGATCACGCAAAAGGCGTTGGAACTTTTGGAGAGCTACGATTGGCCGGGCAACGTGCGCGAGCTGGAGAACGCCATTGAGCGCGCCGTCATTCTGGCGGCTGGACGCATGATCACCGTCAACGATCTGCCGGCCGCCGTGCGTCGCGGAGTGGGCGCTACAAGCGGCGAGTCCGAAATCGGCGCGCCGATGGAAGAAGTTGAGCGGCGCATCTTGCTGGAATCCCTGATGCCGCCGCTGCGCGAGCGCCCCGAATACATCTATCCTCTCGCCCTGCACTTCCTGGAGTTGTATCGGCATAAGTACGCGCGTCCGCGCTTGGAGCTGAGCGAGCCCGTGCTCGAACGCTTGCGGCGATACCCTTGGTCTGGGGGCATCCGCGAATTGGAAGCGGTCATCGAACAAGCCGTGGCGCGCACAAACGGTCCCGTGATCACGGTGGAGAGCTTGCCCGAGCCTCTTCGGAACCTGCCGGTTTCTGAAGAGGCGAACGACCGGCCGATTCCGCCGGTCGTGGAGATTCCCATCGGCACCCCGCTCGAGGAGGCCGAGCGCCGTCTCATCTTGCGAACGCTCGATTTCACCGGCGGACATAAGAGTCGAACCGCTGAGCTTCTGAAGATCGGACGAAAGACACTCTACCGCAAACTGGCTCAATATAGGCAAAAAGGCTCGCAAGGAGAGGTGACCGAAGCGGCTTCCAATCGCTCAGACCGCTGAATGTCCTTCCCGCGCCAATGCACGCGATGTCGCCGAACCTCGAGTGAGACTGGTCACCTACCGTTATTCTGCTCGCGAGCTCGCGAAAGCCAGATGAGTGCTTTTACTGATGCGGTGAAGCCACGTCCGATGTGGGGGACGAACGAGAGGCTTTGGCTCTACGCAGCGACAGATCTCGTGACATAAGATGGTCGCAACGGTGTTCTACTTGAGCGGATGATGGAGATTCGACGCGAAGTCTGCTTTTAAGATAATCGCAGCGGGGAGGAACTTCTGCCCGTGAAGATGAAAAATCCGTCGGAGGTAGGGGCCACCTCCGACGGAGAGGGACACGGGGAGACGAAAGAACCCAACCCGGTCCGCCGAGTTTATGGTGCCGCTAGCTCCCGATTCGGCTGAGAGCGTGGCGCGTGGTGACGGCGATCACACTCGGGCGTGGAGGAATCGCTCCATCGGGCCAGGTGCTGGTGGGAGCTGCCAGGGAACTGCCCTCTCCCGGATGTTGGATCGCCACAAAGAGCGTGCGGTAATCAGGCGTAAATTCCGGACCACAGATCTCCGAGCCCACCGGTCCGCTCAAGAATTGACGCACGAAGCCTCGCTCTTCGCCTTCGACGGGAACAGCGAACACTCCATCATTCATCCGGAACGTGCCCGGCATCCCATCGGTGGCGATCCAGAGATTACCGCTGCCGTCAAACGTGATATTGTCGGGGCAGGAGATGGGACTCACCAGCGATGGATCAAATCCCGCGAAGAAGGTTTGGTCCTCGGGAACCATCGGGTTGCCACAGAGTAGGAAGATCTCCCAACGGAAGGTCGTGGACGTCGGGTCATTGCCATCCTCGATGAGCTCAATGATATGGCCGTGGCGATTATTGGCTCTTGGGTTCGCCCGATCCACGCCGGGCTGCCCGGAGCTGCCCCGACGGCTATTATTGGTCATGACGCAATACACCTTGCCCGTGACTGGATTCGTTTCAATATCCTCGGGACGATCCATCTTCGTCGCTCCCAACAGATCAGCAGCAGCGCGCGTGTAGATGAGCACCTCAGCCTGCGACCAACCGGCCAGCGGCCCTTGTCCCGCCTGAAGAGGCAGCCATCGGCCCGTTCCATCATCGTTGAATTTGGCGACATAGAGTGTTCCCTCATCCAGCAGTCCGAAATTGGCCTCGCGACGACTAGGGTTCATCGGCCGCGCGCTGACGAACTTGTACATGTACTCGAACCGCTCGTCATCACCGCTATAGACGACGACCCGACCATCGGGGGCCACGACGACGGTTGCCGCTTCGTGCTTGAAGCGCCCCAAGGCCGTGCGCTTTCGAGGAATGAAGTTGGGATTGTAGGGGTCTATTTCAACCACCCACCCGAACCGGAAGGGTTCGTTCGGCTCCTTGCTGAGGTCGAAACGATCGTGATACTGCTCCCAGCGGCGCTCGCTGGCTCCGCGAGGAATCCCATAGCGAGCATGCATCGCCTTACGCCGATCCGAATCCGGGAGGGCGTTGAGATTGGCGAAATATTGGTTGAAATTTTCCTCGCAGGTCAGGACGGTCCCCCAGGGGGTTTTTCCGCCCGCACAATTATTGAGTGTCCCTCGCACTCGTGTCCCCGTCCGGTCGTAGGACACTTTGAGTAAGTCGTGCCCGGCCGCCGGACCCGTGATGAGCATTTCCGTCTCTCCCGTGATGCGACGATTGAAGAAGGACTCCCGATGATATCTCCATCCGCCCGTCTGACTCCTTGAGATCTCGACGATCGACAGGCCATGAGCGGCCAACTCCACGTCTACCTGCTCTCGCGTCGGATTGGCGGGCGAGTAACCGACGAACATCAGCTCCGGATTGGTGTACTCATGATTGACCACCAGAAGCCCGTGAGTAGGATTGTTAGAGCGATAGTCGGGAAGAGGGAAATAGCCCACGTAATCGCAATTGTAGCCGAACTGCCGGGCTTGAGCGCTAGCCGTTTGATTGAGGATGTTGAACTCGGGAGCATCCCGGAAAAGCGGATCCCCCCATCGAATGATGATCTGTGAGGAGTAACCCGGTGGCACCAACACGGTATCGAGATTGCTCAAACGGATGGGTTGGAACGCCAGCGTCGAAGATCCTTGCGGTCGCGAGAACACTCGGCTGGGATCCACGATGAGTAGGGGAACCGTCGCCGCCGCTCCTTTCAAGAAGGACCGGCGCGCCAACCGCCGTTTGAGAATTTGCGAGAACGTTTCCCCTCGT
>JANWYV010000047.1 GCA_025055075.1 Blastocatellia bacterium | reverse complement strand
TCCCGATACACCACCCGCGGATTCCGACTGTGCAACACCCGCGTGATCGCACTCGTCAACGTCGTCTTCCCATGATCAATATGCCCAATCGTCCCCACATTCACATGCGGCTTCGTCCGCTCAAACCGCTCCTTGGCCATAGATGTCTCCTTACTCGATAGTGATCTCAACTGGAGCCCACGACCGGACTTGAACCGGCGACCCCGTCCTTACCAAGGACGTGCGCTACCGACTGCGCCACGTGGGCCCCGATTAATATACTCGGTTTGGCCATAAAGAAAAAGCCTCAAATGGAGCGGGCGACGGGACTCGAACCCGCAACACCGAGCTTGGAAGGCTCGTGCGCTACCGTTTGCGCCACGCCCGCTCGACTGGTGCAGGGGGAAGGATTCGAACCTCCGAAGGGCATGACGCCCGCCGGGTTTACAGCCCGGTGCATTTGGCCACTCTGCCACCCCTGCACCATCCGTTTTCAAAGATCCACCTTGGAGCCGGTGGCGGGATTCGAACCCACGACCTGCTGATTACAAGTCAGCCGCTCTACCACCTGAGCTACACCGGCCTCCTGATGGAGGGACCCAACTCCGCATACGAAAGGTCTCCCCATCCGGTCCCGGACAAAACCTAAATGATAACAAAATCTCTGGCGAGCGCAAGCCGTCGCATGGCTTTGATGGAAAATTTTCCCACTGGCCCAGGACCCCCGCCTGGCGCAGGCGGGCTCCACACTCCCGTGGCGCTGTGAACTCCCATGCAGCCTATGCTATGATAAAAAGGCCCTTCAACGCGGAGGTAGAGAACGGACGAAAGGAGGATGAAGAAGAATGGGAGTGCGACATCTTCTCTCAGGCCTGGTGGGAGGGCTGTTGATCCTCAACGGCCTCACGATTCGGGCTCAGGAGCTGACTTCACCTGAGGAGACTCAAGAAGCCGCGGTCACCCGACGCTACTCCAACGTGAAGTGGAGTGCCGAACGAAATACGCTCTTGGGAGCGAATATCATCCTCACGCGCCAGGGAGATCGCGTCACCGGCACTTATGTGCTCTTTGATGGCAGCGAGCAAGGGACGTCGCATCGCCTCACGGGCACGGCACGGGATGGACGCATCTCCTTCACCGTGAGGGCCCAGGGAATGACCCTGCATTTCACTGGGCGCATGACGGACCAAGAACTGGTCGGGAGGATGACGATCACGCGCCCGGATGGGACGCGCGAGGAGCGCGAATTCAAGGCCCGTCGGTTGTGGCGCTGATCCTCGCGCTCGGGGGGTCGAGGATATGACGCCAGCTTCGCCCGCCCCACCGATTGAACTCGTGTATGCGATCCTCTGCGATGATGTACGCCTGGAGGTGGGGAACAAGCTGACATTTGTCGGGGTTTTCTCGGCGATCTTGGTCCCTCACCTCCCGGCCACGATCTTGAAATTCGCCGTCGTGCACCACTGGCGTGGGGAAGGGGAATACCTCTCGGAAGTGCGAATCCTCTCCCCCGACCGTAGACACGCCATCGCGGCCTCACATCCAGCTAGCTTCTCCATTCCTCCCGGCGGCTATGCCGATAACGTGACGATCTTCGCCAACGTGACGTTTCCCGTCACGGGGACGTACATCGTCCAAACGTTCGTGAACGCGACGCTCGTTCACGAACACCCTCTGCCCGTTGGGCTCCTCTCCGAGGAGGGAGCTGGGCGATTCCCCTCTTGGCCGCCCACCGGGGATCGTGTGCACTGAGGGAGGACGGTCACTTTTTGGAACCTGAGGGGGTGTTGAATCGTGCCAATGAAAGCGAGCGGCGGAGCAGACATGGAGCCGACGGTAGTGCAGATCGAAGCCATCGCGCGCCTGGCTGACGGGCAGAGGGACTCCTCTCCTCCAAGACCCATCGAGCCGACGTGGGGGATCGCTGAATACGCCCATCGGAGCGACCATGATCTGATGGCGGCAGTGCGAGAGGGAGATGAGCGAGCATTTGATGAGCTGGTCCGACGGTATCAATCGCCTATGACCAGTTACCTCTATCGAATGCTGAACGATTACGAGACGGCTTTGGACTTGGCGCAAGAGACGTTCGTGCGCCTTTATCAAAACGCGCATCGTTATCGAGCGAACCATAGCTTCTCGACCTATCTCTATCGGATCGCAACGAATCTGGCCATCAGCGAACTGCGGCGGCGCAAGCGATGGAACATGCTCCCGCTTGTCTCTTTCTTCGCGACCAAGGATGGGGAGCATGAAGAGAAGGCGCTCGATCTGCCCGATATGCGACCGTTGCCGGAGGCCTGGATCCTGCGCGAGGAACAGCGACAGATCGTCGCGCGGGCCGTCGCCTCGCTGCCGGAGAAATATCGCGCGGCGATCATCCTCCGCGACATTCAGGGTTTGGACTACGAACAGATCGCGGAGATTTTGCACTTGCCGCTGGGCACGGTCAAATCCCGCATTAATCGCGCCCGGAATTTCTTGCGCGAGAAACTGCGGGGGTATCTCTCGGAGTGAGGGGGGAGATGATGACGACGTGCGGGCGTCTTCGACGGGCGGTGGAACCGGACCGGCCGATCCCCGGATGGGCGCAAGCTCATCTGGCGGAGTGCACGGCCTGCCAAGCCTATCTCGACGACATGGGGCAACTCCGACGAGCGCTGGCTACGCTCGCCGACGTTCCCGTACCGGAGGACTTCGGACACCGGCTTCGCGCGCGGCTGCACGCCTCCACGGTTTCATCAGCGCGCACGTTCGCGGTGTGGCCGAGAGCGCTCGCGCTCGTGGCGCTTGGAGGCTTGGCCTTCGCTCTACTTTTCACCCTTGGGGGAGAACGCCACACAGTGCCCGATGAGGTGCATATCGCTCGCCCGCCTGCCGTCAATCCTACGACGGCGCCAATATCCTCCGCTTCGCCGTCAGCGACCCCGCAGGCCCGCTCGTCTCAACTGTCTGAGATCACCCGTTCGAAGGAGCATGACTCACTCCCCTCACTGGCGCACTCCGATCATCCTCGAAGCCCTTCGACAACCACAGTGAGTTTGGCGGAGAAACTTGAGGGCTCTTCCGCCGAATTTTCGAGGACTAATTTGGTGGATCTTCTCGACGATTCCTCGCTTCAGGATGGCGTGGTCCTGCTTCTGCGAAATGAGGAGACGCAGGAGGAGAGCGTGCTGGCCATTCCGCCGGTCGTCTTCGGCTCACGGCCTCTCATCCCACGACCGACCCCGGCCCTTCGAGAGGAACAGCGAAGGATCCTATGAGACGGCAACACGTAGGACCAAAGGATCGACACGGGCCCGTCCCTGGTAAAGGGTTCGGATGGCTGCGGGCCTTTGGGCTCGGTCTTGCGATTGCCACCGTGGTTGGATGGAATCCCGCGCTCGCGCAACCGATCGGCTTGGAAGTGGCTTCACACCCTGTGGCTCAGCACCGTGATCGCTCTTCCGGCACGCCAGAAGTGCTTCCTCCACCTTGGCTCGTCACGATCATCCATCGCGTCGACGTGCGCGATTTGCTCGAGAGCTTGCGACAACAAGGGATCCAGGCTTCCGCCTTAGATGGCTTGGCTCGATCGCAACAAATCACCAATATCACGACGGGACTCGTCGTGGATGAACGCGGTCGCATCCTCGTGCGTTTGATGAGTGCGATCCCCGATCCGCAAAAGGCCGATGTGACGGTCCTCACGCGCGATGGTCGTGCGCTTCGCCCGACGTTCGTCCGATGGGACGAGACGACGGGGTATGCTGTTCTAGAGGTCCCGAGCTTAGGCGTCACCCCTCCGCCCTTTGTGCGCGAGGGAACGACGTGGAGAGAGGAAGCTCCGGTGAAGGTCCTCGCTCAAATCCCGAAGATGGCTCGCGCCGACGAAAGAGCCAGCGTTTCGCCTCGAGCACCCGCGCGCACGACGCCATCACGAAGAAGGAAGGACGCTACTGCCTCGCGGCACAACCTTTTGCCAATGCGATTCAAGCTGGAGGCGGCGCGTTTGAAGCTTGAAGCGCCGCTCTCCACCGAGGCTCTTTCAGAAACAGCTTCGACTCGACCGAAGCTTTGGCTGGAGCTTCCCACCTCGGAGTGGTCGGCCGATGGAGGGGTCATCTTCACGGAGAGAGGCGAGGTGCTCGGAGTGGCCGAAGAGTACGCCCCGGGAACATATATCGTACGCTCGACCGAGAGTTTGCGCGCTCTGACCAAGCGGCTTCTCATGAATGCTCAGACGGCGCTGATCCAAGCCCAGCGTGCCGTTTTTGAAGCTCAAAACGCTGCGCAAGCGGCAAGGCGCTCTTCTTCAGCACAGGGATGGATTGGCGTCCGCGCAGCGAATATCGCCTCCCTCGGAGAGGCAGAGCGGAGAGTGTTCTCCTCGGTGCCGGGAGCGGCCGTAGTCGTCATTGAAGTGTTCGCCGAAGGGCCCGCCAAGCGCGTGGGGATAGAACCAGGTGATGTGCTTCTTCAGTATGATGGCCAAGCGGTCACTTCCGTCGAAAGGCTAGCCGAGCTGATCGCTCGGACTCCCATCGGTCTCTCGGTTCCCGTGATGATCTGGCGAAAGGGCGACGTGAAACGGCTTCTCCTCCCAATTGAAGAACGTCCGAGCGGGCTGATGCCGGAGCCTCCTCCGCCGCCGCCTCCCCCTCCGCCACCGCCAGCGCCTCGAGCTGATGCTGAAACCTCCGCCCGATGGACCTTGACCCGATTGGGGCTGCGCGTGATGGATTTGACCGAGCAACTTGCGGATTTCTTCGGCGCAGGCGAGGGAAGGGGGGTCCTCGTCCTAGAAGTGACACCGGATGGGCCAGCGGCCTTGGCAGGAATCCGCGCGGGAGATGTGATCGTCGGACTCGGCCCCACGCCTATTCGCAACCGATTGGATCTGCAACGCGCGTTGCACTCGCTCGCCGCCGAGATCGCGCCACTTCGCCTCATCCGCGAGCGAGAGCCGCTCGTCGTGACGCTTCGTTTGAATTGAGATGCTGCGGCGAATTTCGGGCGTCCTCCTCCTCATCGTCATCGGGCCTATACGGAACCTCGCGTTCCTCCCCCAAGGAGAGCGCGCCGACCGAGATCCGATGGTCCGCGTCAACGCTACCGTCTTCGATCGCGCGGGACAGCCTCTTGTGGATCTGCGTCAGGAGGATTTCACCGTCCTCGAACTCGGACGTGCGCAGCGCATCGAGCGATTCCTCTCTCCCCGTGCCCCTCTTCGAATCATCGTGCTCGTGGATCGAAGTCCGAGCGTCGCCTTTGGACTCCCGAGAGCACTCGATGCCCTCTTGGAATTCCTCCTCAATCTCGGACCGCACGACGAGGTCTCGGTGATCTCCTTCAGCAGCCGCGTTGCGCTCGAGTCCGATTTCACGCTCAGCGTGGATCGGCTGCGAGAGGTCCTCCGGCAGCTCGAGCCCACGCGCGATCCCACGGATCGGACGAAACTCTACGATGCCGTCGCTATCGCCCTTGAGCGCCTTGAGGAACAAGCGAACGCGCGCACGGCGCTCCTGTTGGTGACCGACGGCCAGGATCGCGGCAGCACAGAAGCGCGGCGTGATGAGACGCTCTGGCTCGCTCGACGTAGCTTCGTCACCATCTATCCCATTTACGTGACCGAACGCGCGTCCTCCCGAAATGAGTATCTCGAACAATTGGCGGCGACGACCGGAGGCGAGCTCTACCGCACCGATGCGAACCTCGAACGCAACTTGGTCGAGCTGGCCAAGCATCTTCGCTTCCACTACGTCCTGGGTTACATCTCCTCCAACCCTCCAGATCCTAAGCGCGCGCACACGATCGAAGTGCATCTTGCGCGGGCCGAGGTCACCGTTCGCGCGACGCGAAGTTACCGGCCATTTGCGAAGAAGCCGTGAGGACGAGTCCTTCCTCGTCCGTCGCGAAGCCCTTTGGAGATCACCGCTTGGGAGGGATCTTCACGCGAAGAACGCCCGAAGTCGGGAGCGTCTGTCCTTTTCGCCGATCCACCACGAATCCGTTCAGATACAGCGCTTCCTCCTGAAGCGTGAGATCGCCCGCCGAAGAGTACGGAAGCGAGAGATACATCAACCCGTTGAGCGTTCCTCCTCCAGGCTGCGTCTCCCGCGCCGATCCCTTCAAGCGCAGCGTGCGCAGCGTCTCGTCCTGAAGGGCCTCGCTCACGTTGCTGCCAAATCCATCCAGAGCGGTGAAGTCGTACTGTCCTGGCCTTCCCCCTCGAAGGTATCGAACCACGGCGATGCGGGCATCATCGCGACTGCGATTCACGGCGATGAGCATGATCGCCTCGCCCTGACGATAGAATTTCACGCTATTGAACCCACGCGCGAACGCTTCAAGATGCAGCACGAAGGGAGGAAAGGGGAGCATGACGGTCTCATCGGCGAAGCGTCCACGCCCTACGCCCTCACCGCTGTAGCGATGGAGATAATTGTCAGCCCCCTCGTGCACGTGCGTCACCCACACATCGCCCTTCTCATCGAAGGCAACATCGCGCACTGACTCAGTGCTGAATGCCGGGATTGGCCCTGCGCCATCCGGATCCGATCCACTCTCCCACCGCAGCGTCCACGGACCAGAGAGACCGGTTCGGCTCTCCCACACTTCGACGTGGTTTCCCATGGCCAAGGCCACCACAATATGGCTTCGATCTCGCGGGTCCACGCGCACGGCGAGCGCTTGACCTCGACCGCTAAGCCCCGAGGTATTGTCGGCCTGGAATGCCAGTTGGATTCCCCGCGCGACGGCCGTTCGAGCCACGCCGCCCCCATGCTCCGCTCCCCCCACGGATCCGCCATCGAAAACCCACACGCGGGGAGTCGCTCCCGTTCCATCAAGAGCCCACACCTTATCGAGCACGGGATCGTAGGCGATTCCCTGGATGAAAGAGAAATTCGCTGGTTGTCCGCCAGAGACGATCAACCCCGTATCCACGTAAGCGAGCGGAAGATCGGGATCGGTGTTCGGATTGAAATCGCCATCGGTCTTTTCCTGAAGCTTGATCGCCGCTAGACCCACGACTCCTCCCGCACGTCCATCTCCAGTCGTCGTTGCTCCGCGCGCGATATAGACGATGGTCGGATCACCGGGCCGCACGGCGATGCCACGTTCCAAACCGGTCGTCCCCCCCAGATTCCCCGTCGTCGCGTTATTGCGCGTGATGCTCCCTGTGGAATCGTTGCCTGCGTCCAACACCGTATAGACCTCAATGGCCGTGAACACGTTCGCCTGCGGTTCGCCGTGATGCGATTCGGGAACTCGCGCGCGAGGACTCGGGAAGGACCAGGCGACGACAATGAGGAGATAAGCGATCCTTCGCATAACTCCCTCCCGGGAATCAATCTCTATGCCGTCCGAGACAGCATGCGCGTTGGGTATACGTTCCCTCGCCCGCGCGGCGATTAGCTTAATCGAAACGATCGCTCCCGTCAACCTCCGCGCGCGGCTAACGAGACCGTCCCTCCATATGTCTTCGTGCGAGAAGATATACCACTTGTGGCACAAAAGGCGAAAGTCCCCAAGCTCACCCCATTATAACCGTCGCCTGACGGCAGGTCTCTAGTCACGGCCCCTTCTCCTCTCACGAGGCTCAAGGAACGGCATCGAGGACGATCTGCAAATCGGCTCTGCCAAGCGAAAAGAACGCGCCATGTGGCCAAGCGAGCGACCGGAGCCTAGCCGGAGCGGAGTTGAGGAAGAGCTTCGGGCAGTCAGGCAACACAGACAGTTTGACGCCTCTTTGAGGAGGCGCGATCAGCGCTTCGATCGGGTCCGCACTTCAGGGGCTGGATCCTCTCGGAGACGAATCCCCCATCATCCGAGCCGATGATCTCTATGCGGCCGATCGTCCCGCACAGCAAATGTCAACCTCACGCGTTGCAGCTCAGAAATTGAACCGCAATTGGAGCTCGATACGGCGCGCCGGCATAGACGAATTCGCCCGTCCGAAGAACGGAGAGGTAAGCACGCCGCTGTAGTTCGTGAAGTTGACATTGTTGAACAGGTTCGCCGCGCGGACAGTGAGCGTAAAGCTGTACCGATACTCGCCCCCGCCAAATCCCGGGAATCCTCCGCCGAACCCTCCACCAGCGCCACCAAATCCTCCCCCGGGACCGCCGAACCCTCCTCCGGGACCGCCGAATCCTCCCCCAGGTCCGCCTCCGGGTCCGCCCATTCCTCCTCTAGGTCCCCCCATCCCACCACCGGGACGTCCCATTCCACCGCCAGCTCCACGTGGACCTTGCTGGGCGTCCCCCTCCTGCCGACCGAGTTGTGGCCATCCACCGCGCGTGCGCGGTTGGCCGAATCCGAACGTGCGGCTGACGACTACGTCCACATTCCGATAGGCTGGGCCCGTACCAAAGTTGCGCGGGATGATCGGCTCTCCAGGACGCGGATTCGGGTTGAACGTCCCAAACGGCGTTCGGATCGCGCCCGGCATCGTGGGATCAGCAAAGGAAGGACGATCGTTGATGATCGTATCGAGATTGTTGTCCTGCCCGGTCGTGATGTTGAACGGCCGGCTCGAACGAATGTTCACCAGCGGCGCTACGCGGATGCCCCAAGGCAATGTGATCATCCCACCGGCGAAGAACCAATGTCGGGAGTCGAAGCTGGCGCGTCCCCACTCAGTCCGCGCATCGTACTGGTTGACCGGCGTGGAGAACGCCCCATCGCTATCGTTCTTCGTCGAGGAGAGTACGTAGCTGCCGAAAAGCGTGAACGTTCGAGTGAACTGCCGGCGGAAGCCCAGCCGGAATTCATGGCGCAGCGAATAGGCCGTGGACTCGATCTGAAAGATGGGACCACGCGTTGGATCCGGCGGCGTTATCGTGCCCGGCAGCGGCGCATTGATGTTTCGCGAGCGGAACAGATGCACTCCGCGAATGCGCGAATACCCCACATTCACGAAGATGCCGCGCGGAAGCTGCCGCTCCACCTCGATCGTGCTCTGGAACGTGTACGGAGCGACCAAATCCGGCGCCAGCACGCGCAAGCTGGTCGGGCGGATGGTCACCTCTCCATCGGAGAACGGATCGGGAAAGCCGGGGAAGCGAATGATGATCTGTTGCTGACGCCGCCCATCGAATCGAATCGTGTTGAGCACGAGATTCGCTTCGAGCGCGTCGTAGAAGATCCCCGCACCTCCGCGAACGACCGTCCGTTGATTGTTGCGCGGCGACCATGCGAATCCGAATCGCGGCGCGAAGTTGAGCCGATCGCGAAGGTGCGTCTGGAACTCATGCCGGAGCCCGAAGGAGAGCGTCAGATTCGGACGCACGCGCCAGTCGTCTTGAATGAACCACGCGAACTCCCAAAGTGTAAGCGCGGCCAACGGATCGCCTCGATTGATGGTGAATTGGGTCGGCCGCGCGCCCGGAACGCCCAACAATACGCTGCGATATTGTTCGAGACTGGAGAAGGTGAACGTGCCGCCGAAATTCGAGCGATTCACATCCTCCAGGCGATCGGCCTCCGCCCGCACACCCATTCTCACAAAATGGCGCCGCCAGGGGAGAGAGAAGGTGTTCGAGAACTCCAGCTCATCGTTGATCCGATAATTGAAGAGGGAACCTTGATTCCCTCCACCACTGAAAGCATCGAGGACGACGATAGCTGGTTTCTCTGAGAGCGCTTGACTCCCGGACTCGCGGCGGTTCAACTGCAATCGCAGCTCGTTCGTCATGCGCCGCTGAATGAGCGAGGTGAGCGAGAAGCGCAGCGTTTGCTGTTGGCTCTCACTGGTCGAAGCGCGTTCCGGGAGGTTGAAGCCTCCGACTCCCTGATTTTGGCTCGTGCTATCGAAGAACCGATACCCGGCGCTGAGCGTGTGATCTTTCCAAAGCTGCCACTCGCTGCGGAGCGAGAATTCCGTACCCCGCTGCGGAGTCTCCACGACTGCGGCAAACGGCGTGGGCTGAAGCGTCACAGGATCCAAAATGGTCGCGCGCACGGTCTCGTTCTCGTCCATCTCGCGCCGCTGCAGCTCGGCGAAGAATGAGGAGCGATTGCGGAGAATGGGGCCGCTCAGGAAGCCACCGTAGCGTCGGACCTGCAAGGGAGCGCGCACGGGCGCGAAGGCATTGCGCGCATTCAAAGCCTCGTCGTTGAAATCGAAGAAGCCGTTGACGCGGAACAACTCCGTGCCCGGCCGCGTGAGGATCTCGATACGCCCACGCCCGGGCTCGCGGAACTCGGCGGAGAAGGGATTGGCGTTGATGCGAATCTCGCGGATCGCGCTACGCGGCGGGATGCGCCCGGTCTCGCGGAACCCATCCACGAAGACCTGCACGTCTCCCGCGCCGACCGAAGGCCCGGCCATCTGGCGCAGCACATTCAGCAACTCCTCTGGATCATCGGGTAGAGCCTCCAAGTCCGCTCCGCGAATCACGACCGCCGAGAGGTTCGCATCCGGCTCGACCGAGACGCGCGTCTCATCGGTCACCTCCAGGCGTTCGGTGATCAAAATCTCCAGCATGATCGTGAGCGGATGCGGCAGAACCGTTTCTCCGCTCTTGACGCGCGTCGTCCCCCCAGGACCAGGTTCCACAATCAAAGCCGGCTCCTCGTACGAGGCGAACCCTTCGGCAGTGACGCGCAGACTATAGGTCCCTGGCGTCAAGGGACCGAAGCGGAATTCCCCACTGGCATCGGTGACATGCCGCTGCTCCTGCCCTTGCGCATCTCGGAGCACGACCTCGGCGCCGAGGATGATCGCTCCACTTGGATCCACGACGATGCCACGTAACTCCAAGGGATTGGAGCGCACGCCCTGAGCCAATCCCTGAAGGCTCAAGGCTCCGATCAAAAGGAGCGCCCCTATTCCTTGTCCCCACCTATGAGCGGAGCGACGGCCCCGTCGCTCCAGATTCGGCCCATTTCGTACTCCTCGCATGGTCCCTCCTTCTCCACCCTCAATTTCCGGTATTGATTTACGCCTCACCTCCGTTTTGGTTTCGCGCAAACGTCATTCGATGGCGTCGGAGCCACTGCTGAAGGTGAAGGCGCGCGTGCGCACGGCCGGATAGAGCGCATCGCGAACGCGCTTATAGGGGGCCGTCATCGCCTCCGTATTCTCGACGACCGTGCGCCAGCTCTCGTTGAAGCGGAAGTTCTTGATCGGATATTTGATCTCGCCGTTCTCGACCAGAAACAGACCATCGCGCGTCAGCCCCGTGCTCGTTCCCAACAGGGGATTGAGTGCGCGGATATACCAGAAGCGCGTGACCAAGAGCGCGCGATCAGTCTTGCGGATGAGGTCCTCCAAAGTCCCCTCCCCACCCTCGATGATGAGGCTCGTCGGAGCAGGCGTCGGCTCCCGATTCTCGCGCCGTGCTTGCGCTGGAGAGAGGATGACGTTCCGGACGATGCCCTTCTCAATCCAGGTGATCTTTCGCGTAGGGCGTCCGGCCTGAAGCAGTGCGGCTCCGCCGCCGACCCCCCCTCCACCGAAACCACCACCGAATCCTCCTCCCGCGAGGGTGAAGGGCATGCCAAGCAGCTTCGGATGCGTAGGATCGCTCCGCAGCGTATAGAGCGGATTCGTGATGGGCTTCCCCACTTCGACGCGCTCGGCCGGAAGCAAGGAGACATCCGGCCCGAAGATCCCTCCACCGCCTCCCATTCGCCCGGTCAGGAGGGCGGTCACGTTCGGCCCCATATCGGCGAAGGCATCTGGCTCCAGGATGACCGTGTAATCCCCCGGGGGCAGCTCGCGCGGATTCACTGAACGGAGCGCTTTCTCAGCGGCGATTCGAGCAGCTTCCTCGACATCCAATGCCTCGAAATCGCGCGCGCTGGTGGCCGCCCAACCGGACCCACTGCCGTCCCTAGTCCGAAACGTCATCGAGATCTGCGCATCGGTTGAAGCATGATAGGCGAAAAGGCCCGCGCTATTGGCGATGGCCACGATCCCCGCGCTCGTCGTCATGAAGGCCGCAGCGACGAGATTCTTCGCCTGAGCGGCCGCCAAGACACGTCGCATGCGATCAGCTCGCGCTTCGGGCGTCGCCCGCGCCGTGCTCTCGAAGAAAGCGGAGATCGGGAGATATTCCTGCGGCCCGGGCAGAGGATCGCGCCCTTCAGAAAGCGGTATCCCGAACCATTCCGAGCGCGCGTTCTCTTCCGCTTCCTTCACTACCCTGCGCAAGACCGCCTCGCTCACGTCCTCGCCCGTCGCCACGCCGAGCCGATTCCCCAGCACGAGTCCAACGGTCACGGTCGTCGTGTAAGTGGATCCGCTCGTCGTGATGGCGTTGAAAGCCGCTCGAAGATGCGTGGCGTAAGTCCGACGAATGAGGACGACCGTCTCCTTCGACGGCGAGAGCGAGAGCACCATCTCCGTCAAGCGTCGGACCTGTTCGCGATCGAGCAGAAAATCTGAACCTTCTCGCCGAGGCCCCGGCATGGGGGCCTGTTCCAGGAATCCTCCGAGGCCGAGAACGGCACGTCGCGTTCGCGTTCTTTCTCTCATCGGTCACACACTCCCTGAATTGAAGACGGTGATGTTGCGGAAGCGCGCCATGGCGCAACCATGGCTGACGCTATTGGTCTGCTGCGGCTCGCCCTTGCCATCCCCAGGCGTGCCTTGATTGACCCAATACTCTTGGCTGCAGATCGCGTCGCAGGAGTTCCAGAATTCGGGCGTATAGGATTGATAGACGACGTTGCGGAGCATGCCGACTTTCTTGCCGTTTTTGATCTCCCAGAAGGCGTTGCCGCCGAATTGGAAATTGAGCCGCTGTTGATCAATCGAGTAGCTCCCGCGCCCTTCGATCAGGATGCCCTCTTTCGTGTCCGCGATCAAATCTTCAGGACTGAGCTTCTCCTTCCCCGGCTCGAGCCAAACGTTGGGCATGCGCGGGATCGGCATGGAGCTCCAACTATCGGCATAGCTGCATCCGCGCGAGAAATTCTCCCGAACGACGTGCGCCAACTCGCGCGTCGTCTGATAGCCGACGAGGATGCCCTCTCGGATCAGATGCCACCGCTGCGCGGGCACGCCGTCGTCGTCATAACCAACGGTCGCCAATCCGCCGGGCGTCGTGCGATCGGCGACGAAATTGACGATCTTCGATCCGACGCGATACTTCCCGAGCTTGTCCAGCGTGAGGAAGCTCGTCCCCGCGAAATTCGCCTCGTAGCCGAGGACGCGATCCAATTCCGTCGAATGCCCGATCGTCTCGTGGATGGTGAGATAGAGATTCGACGGCGCGATGAGCAACGTGTAGCGTCCAGGCGACACCTCCTTGGCCGAGAGCATCTCGACGGCCTCATGGGCGATTTGCTCGACGATGTCCCCCCACTTCAACTGCTCGACGTATTCGTACCCGATGCTCTGCGGGGGGATGAAGGCGTTGCGCGTGGCGATTTCCGGGCGCGGGCCCACTTCGCGGCGCATGGCCGTGACTGTGAGATTGGGCAACGTTTGGTAGATGTGCTGTTCGATATAGGAGCCCTCGGTTGACGCGAAGCGCTTGTGATCATGCACGAAAGCGAGCGAGGCCGAGACGCGCGCGACCCCCCTGACCTTTCGTCCGGTCTCGTCCACCCTGACGAGGAGACCGATCTTCTCCTCCAAACTCACGTCGAAGGGGTTCTTCACGATCGGCGTCTGCCAAGTGTCGCGGTACGCCTTCACAGGCGCCAAACGCACGCGCGTCGTGTTGATCGCGGCATTGGCGCGCGCGATGGCGACCGCTTCCTCCGCGATGCGCCGGATCTCGTCGGGTGTGATCAGGGGACTCGCTGAAAATCCCCACGTCCCACGGTAGAGGACGCGCACGCCGAAGCCCAGGCTCTCTGAGCGAGTGACCCGCGCCCCGCGCCGATCGCCTTCCTCCGGAGCGAAGAAGGCGCCGAGCCCACCGCCTCCTGGCCCTATCGCGACCGTCTCCCGCCGCGAGCGAATGAGGCGAATATCGGCGTAGCTGGCTCCCAGTCGCCGCGCCCGCTCCAAGGCGATGTCCGCCAGTTCCTTCCAATCCGTCACCGAAAGCGTTCGCGCTGAGATCTCGGCCACCGGACCGAGCGGCCATTCCCTGAATGAAGTCAGCGCGACCGTCGTCACCCCGCAATACCGCAAAAATTCCCGTCGCGAAATTCCCATAGCTCTCTCTCCGCGTTTTGCTCGCTTTCAAAAGACGCCCGCCTCGAGTGACCGGTTACAGCCCTCGGCTCAAGTCAGCGAATAACCGAAGACCCTCCCGAACCGGTCGCCTCAAAAGCCGCCCGTGCTCATGAGCCGAGAAGATGAGCGACCGAGGGGGGAATCGTATCATGGGCGATTCTTTCCCGCTGCCTCCCGACGTTGTCGGAGGACAGGTTTTGGGCTATTCTTATGTGGTCTCAGGGGCTCTCGCCGAGGGGGCAGATGAGCGCTCCATCGAAATTCTCCGAGGGCCTCCGAGCGAGGAGAGGAGTGCGAACACTATGTGGAGAGCCAGCGGGCATGAGATTCGTCGCGCCTTTCTCGAATATTTCGAGCGGCATGGTCATCGGATCGTGAAAAGCTCTCCCCTCGTCCTGCCGCAAGATCCGACGCTGCTTTTCGCCAACGCCGGGATGAATCAGTTCAAGAACGTCTTCCTCGGGCTCGAAGAGCGCGATTACACGCGAGCGGCCTCAGCGCAAAAGTGCGTGCGCGCCGGCGGCAAACACAATGATCTCGAACAAGTGGGCAAGACGGCTCGTCATCACACATTCTTCGAGATGCTCGGGAATTTCAGCTTCGGCGATTACTTCAAGGAGGAAGCGATCTGGTTCGCGTGGGACCTCTTGGTGAACCAGTGGCAGCTCCCCCTCGACCGCCTCTGGTTCACCGTCTACGAAGAGGACGAGGAGGCGGCGACGCTCTGGCGGAAGGTGGGGGCAGCGCCCGAGCGCATCCTACGCTTCGGCGCTGAGGAGAATTTCTGGGCGATGGGCGACACCGGTCCCTGCGGCCCATGCAGCGAAATCCACATCTTCATCGGGGATGATCCGGCCTTCAATCGCGCCGAATATGTGAACGGCCCAGGGGATCACATCATCGAGATCTGGAACCTCGTCTTCATGCAATTCAATCGGGATGAGAGTGGAGCGCTCACGCCTTTGCCGAAACCCTCCGTGGATACCGGCATGGGCTTGGAGCGCATGGCCGCCGTCCTACAGGGCGTGAAGTCGAATTACGACACGGATTTGATTCGTCCGCTGCTGGAGCGCATCGCCGAGCTGGCCGGTCGCCCATATGTGAGCGAGAGCGACGAAGGCATATCCATGCGCGTCATCGCCGACCATGCGCGGGCGACGGCCTTTTTGGTGGCCGATGGCGTCTTCCCGGGCAATGAGCAACGAGCCTATGTCTTGCGCAAGATCATGCGGCGTGCGCTCTGGCATGGACGGAAGCTCGGCATCTCGCCGCCCTTCTTCCACCACGTGACCGACGCGGTGGTGCAGGTGATGGCCTCGGCCTATCCCGAACTTCTCGATGCGCGTGCGACGATCGAGCGCGTCGTGCGCCGCGAAGAGCAACTCTTCACGTCCACGCTCTCGGCCGGCTTGCGAAAATTCGACGAGATCTTGGAGCGCACGCCGGGTCGTCGAATCTCTGGGATGGATGCCTTCACGCTCTACGACACTTACGGACTGCGCGAGGACTTGATCGAATACATCGCCGCCCAACATGGTCGCGACGTGGATTGGGAAGGATTTCAAGCCGCGCTCCAGGAGCAACGGCAGCGGGCGCTCGCCGCGTGGAAGAAGAGCGTGCAGGAGAAGCTCACCGGCACGGAGGCCGTCGTCATCACGCGGGAGATCGAGACGCGCTTCCTCGGTTACGAACAGACTGAGTGCGAGGCACGCGTGCTCGCCCTCTTTGTGAATGGGCAGTCGGTGGATCACGTCGCAGCGGGCCAGCTCGTGGACGTCGCGCTCGATCAAACGCCGTTCTATGCGGAGTCGGGAGGACAGGTGGGCGATACGGGCGTGATCGAGAGCGAAGGCGCGCGGGCGTTGGTCCTGGATACGGTCTCCAAAACGTTCGTCGCTGACGGGACGGCGACCGTCATCAAGTACGCGCACGTCGCGCGAATCGAAATGGGCGAGTTGCGCGTAGGCGATCGCGTCCGAGCGCGCATTGATGTCGAGCGACGCGAGCGCATTCGTCCCCATCACACGGCGACGCACTTGCTGCATGCGGCGCTGCGCGAAGTGCTTGGCCCACACGTCAAACAGGCGGGAAGCCTCGTGGCGCCGGACCGATTGCGCTTCGACTTCACGCACTTCGCGCCGCTGACGCCGGAAGAGATCAAAACGATCGAGGACGTGGTCAACGAACAAATCCTCCGCAACATCGAGGTCACCAAGGTCGAGATGGAGCTGGAGCGCGCCCTGCAGGCGGGAGCCCTCGCTTTCTTCGGCGAGAAGTACAGCAGCCGAGTGCGCGTCGTCGAAGTCCCCGGATTCTCCAAAGAGCTGTGTGGCGGAACGCACGTCGCGCGAACCGGCGACATTGGGCTTTTCAAGATCGTGAAAGAGGAGTCCATCGGAGCGGGAGTTCGGCGAATCGAAGCCGTGTGCGGGCGCGCGGCGCTCGAACGCTTCCAGGAAGATGAGATGCGGCTCGCCGAACTGGCCGAGATGCTGCGCACAACGCCAGCGGAATTGCCGGCGCAGGTCGAACGATTGCAAGCCGAACTCAAGCGCCTGGAGCGAGAAGTTGAAGCCCTGCGCCTCCGATTGGCCGCTCAAGCCCTCACCGATGCGTTGAGCGATGTGCGCGACATAAACGGCGTGAAGGTCCTGACCAAATGCGTCGAGGGGCTTGATCCATCCGGGTTGCGGGAGCTCGCCGATCGGTTGCTCCAGAAGCTCGCTTCCGGCGTCATCGTCCTCGGCCAGGCGCGCGATGGGAAGGCGGCGCTTCTGGTCCGCGTCTCTCGCGATCTGGTGCCGACATTGGACGCCGGCCAGATCGTGCGCGCGTTGGCGACGATCATCGGCGGACGCGGAGGCGGGCGTCCCGATTTGGCCGAAGCCGGAGGACGGGATCTGGAACGATTGTCCGAAGCGCTCGAAGCGGCCTATCGTGTCGTCGCTGAGCTCTTGGCGGCGAAAAGCTCCCGCGAGTCGTCCTCCTAGGCCGCGTTCTCCCTCGCTGAGAAGATGGCGCGCATTCGAATTCAGCCACTGCTTGGCGTACTCATGCTCGGAGTGGCGATGATGAACCCACAGCATGGCGGTGGCTCGAGTCCTCGACCTTCGCTCGAATCCCCCCCGGCCCGCCATTTCATCCTCTCACTCGACGGAGTCGGATACGCGCTCGTGGATGAATTGGCGCGCCAAGGACACTTCGCCTTCTTCCATCGCCCAGCGCGATTGATCGCGCCATTCCCCACGCTCACCAATCCGGCCTTCATTGAGATCTTGAAGCCGCTTGGTGCTCCTCCCTCGCCCGGGTACGAGGATTACTACTACGATCCGACGGCGAACGCCATGCGAGGAGGATTCTGGCATCGCTTCCGCCGACGCACGTTCATCGAGGGGACGTTCCGAGAGCTGTTCGATTACCATCCCTCGGGCCTGACGATGACGCTCGAATATGCCATGCCGCCATTGAGCGCGTGGCTGGATGCGCAGCTCTCGCTTCAGAAAGCCGTAGGGCGATTCAAGCGTTCCGCCGATGATCTCTTCATCGCCTATGTGAGCGCGACCGAT